>NZ_JAVKPR010000037.1:0-18576 GCF_040980905.1 Kocuria sp. CPCC 205235 | reverse complement strand
GTGGGGGAAACGCCCGGTCCCATCTCGAACCCGGAAGCTAAGACCCACAGCGCTGATGGTACTGCACTCGGGAGGGTGTGGGAGAGTAAGTCACCGCCGAAATTAACATAAAAGAAGCAGGGGCGTCACCGATGGTGACGCCCCTGCTTCGCATTTAACACCGCGGTGGTTCAACACGGTGGTGGCGTGGAAGGGCACCGGCAGATACCGGCACCCGTCGCACCGTTTTATTAGCACTTCTGGAGGAGGGGCACCGGCTAACGCTGGTGCCCCCTTTCTGCATTTAACGCCGTGGCTGCGGGGCCACGCATTGCCGCCAGGGTTCGCCACTCTTTCTTGATCGCTAGGGAGAGATGTACCGGTCAATGATCTATCTGACCGGACGACTCATGTGTAATGGGGACGTGTAGGTGTGACTGAGCGCACTGGCTGGTCCAGTCGGGGCCGGCATATGGGATAGAAGTGAGTTGTCTTTGCCGGAGCAGTACGTAGGTGCGGTTCACGGTGGGAAAGCGCGGGTAGAACGTGTTGCAGATGTCAGGGAACAACGACGGACGGAAGCTCTTGTGGAGGCCGTCTGCTGATCGGGTCGAATCCTCTCGGATGTACGACTTCGCTAGGTGGATCGAGGAGGAGCATGATTGTGAGCTTCCCGATTTTGCTGCCCTTCACTCGTGGTCGGTGGAGAGCTCCTCGGAGTTCTGGCAGGGAATCTGGGACTACTTCGGTGTGGTCTCCTCGTCCTCTGCGCACCAACCGATGAGTGACGAAGGTATGCCTGGGACTCACTGGTTTCCGGGTGCCACTCTGAACTACGCGGAGAATTCTCTGAGTGCTGCGGCAACGCGTCCGGACGAGGTAGCGATCATCGGGGAACACGAAACCGGGCAGCCCCAGATTCTGACGTGGAGTCAGCTCGAAGCCCAGGTGGCCTCTGTGGCCAGTTGGCTACGAGATCTGGGCATTGGACCCGGTGACCGGGTGGCCGGAGTTCTCCCGAACATCCCTCAGACAGCGGTTGCCTTACTGGCGGCTGCATCGGTGGGTGCAGTGTGGTCTGTGGTGAATACGGATTTCGGTCCGGGGGGAGTGGCGGATCGCTTCGCCCAGATCGAGCCCAAGGTCCTGTTCACTGTGGACGGGTACGAATTCGGTGGCAAACTCCGCGACATGACCGGTAGTTATCGTGCCCTCCGCGAAGTTCTCCCATCCGTGGAGCATCTCATTGTCGTCGATCAGTTGCCTCCCGAATCCGTCGGGGATATCCCCGAAGATGCGATGCGCTATTCGGACATCGTGGCCAGCCACGCGGAACCAGTCTATGAACAGGTTCCGTTCGAGCATCCGCTCTGGATCCTGTACTCGTCGGGAACGACAGGTAAGCCCAAGGGGATAGTGCACTCCCACGGGGGAGTAGTTCTCGAGTTCCTCAAGGCGCTGGGCCTGCACGCGAACCTCGGCCCCACTGACACTGCCTACTTTGCGGTGGCCACCACCTGGATGGTGTGGAACATGCTGGTGGGTATTCTTCTGACCGGCTCCACGATTATCACCTACGACGGCGCCCCGACATTCGGGGGCGCCCAGAAGTCCTTGTCGCTCGTGGCTCAGAACAAGGCCACATTCTTCGGCACGGGTGCCGGGGTTCTGACCATGGTGGAGAGATCGGGCGTGGTGCCGAACGTTCAAGAGGATTTTTCGGCCCTCAGATCCATTTTGGTGACGGGATCGCCATTACCCGATTCCACGTGGGACTGGGTTTATCAATCTGTATCGGACAATGTTCGGCTGGGCTCGGACTCGGGAGGTACGGACATCACCAGTGCCTTTATCGGCTCCAACCCGTTCCAACCCGTGCACCGGGGCGAGATCATGGGGCCTTACCTGGGCGTGGACGTCCAAGCCTGGAACGCCCAGGGTGAGCGCGTCTGGGACGAGGTGGGTGAACTGGTCATCACCAAGCCGATGCCCAGCATGCCGGTCTATTTCTGGAACGATCTGGACGGCTCTCGGTACCGGGCGGCGTACTTCGATATGTACCCCGGGACATGGCGACACGGGGACTGGGTCACTCAGTCGAAGGAGGGCACGTTCGTGGTGCACGGTCGCTCAGATTCCACCATCAACCGTGGTGGTATCCGCATGGGATCTGCTGACATCACCCACGTGGTGGACCAGGTGCCCGGAGTATCGGCCTCCATGGTGATCGGAGCCGAGCTCGCCGGAGGTGACTATTACATGCCCCTCTTCGTGGTTCCGGAGCCCGGCCGTGCGCTCTCCGACGAGCTCAAGGCGAATATTGTGACCGCAATCCGTGAACACATCTCGCCGCGATATGTGCCGGACGAAATCATTGAGGCCCCTGCTGTTCCGAGAACACGCACGGGAAAGTTGCTCGAGATCCCGGTCAAGAAGCTCTTCCAAGGTGCAGATCCGAGCACTCTGAATCGGGCGACCACTGAGGATGCGGAGGTTCTGGACTGGTATGCCCGAACGGCACAGTCCTACACAGCGCGAGGACCCCGTCCCACGGAATGACCGGTGGAACGGAGCCCTCTGAACGCGGAGTTAGGAGACGACCTTCCCCGGATTCAAGTTGTTGCCGGGGTCAGTGCTGGAGAACAAAGCGCGCATGATGTTGGCGCCTTCGGGGGAGATGTCCTGTTCCATCCACGGCTGGTGTTCCAGACCCACACCGTGGTGGTGGGACAGTGTGCCCCCGTTGTCGATGAAGGCCTGCTGGATGGCGCTCTTGACGGTGTGGTACTCGTCGTAGGGATTCTCGTCGTCGTAGACGTACCCGAACGTGAAGTACAGGCACGCGCCAGAATGGTAGGAGTGGGACATGTGCGACATGATCCACCCCTTCTTGCCCAGCGACGCGTAGGCGCGTTCAGCGGCGTCGTACACGGCCTTGTGGACGGTAGTGAGCTTGGACCAGGGCGCGGCAGTCTCGGACACGTCACCCACGGTGTTCTGCTCGAGTAGGAAGTCTCGCAGGTACGGGGTGTCGAACTTCTTCTGGTCGTAGAGTGCGCCGGGGCCCGAACCGAGCACAATGGCCCCGTTCTTCTTGGCAATGCCGGCCACGGCCTTCTTGCGAGACTCCACGTCTTTGGGGGAGCCCTCGAAGCACACGTAGGAGATGCACATGTCGTCGGTGTCCCAGCCCCGCTTGCGCATCACTGCCCAGAGAGCATCCTGGCCCTTGGCCGCGAGCTTGCTCTTGGGCGACGTCGGCGCCTTCTGTGTGGCGAGCGAAAATGCGGTTTCGTGTGCGTCCGAAACCCGGGCGAAGGCCAACGGGATCTCCGCCTCGGTGAACTGCCGGACGGCGGTGAGCGCCTGCTGCCACGTGGGATACATGTAGGCGATGACCTGGTGCTTCTCGGGCAGACGATGAACGTGAACGGAGAGCTCAGTGATGATGCCCAGTCGGCCCTCGGAGCCGATGATCATTTCGCGCAAGCTCGGTCCCGTAGACGTGGACGGCAAGGGCCGCAACACTACGGTGCCGGTGGCTCGGACCATGCGGAGCCCACGGATGATGTCCGCGATGTCACCGTACTTGTCCGACTGCATGCCGGAGGAGCGAGTTGCCGCCCAGCCACCCAGCGTGGAGTAGGTGAATGAATCGGGGAAGTGGCCCAGGGTCCAACCGCGGGCGTTGAGCTGTTCCTCCATGTCCGGGCCGAGTACGCCGGCCTGGATGGTGGCAAGCCCGGAGGTCTCGTCGATCTCGAGGACCTTGTTGAGTCGCCCGAGGTCCACGGAGACGATGCAACGCTCCTCGGCCGGATCCGGTTGGAGGCTGCGCGAGATGCTGCTGCCGCCGCCGAAGGGAATGAGCACGAGATCGTATTCGACCGCTGCGCGCATGAGGGCCGTAACCTCGTCCTCGGTGCCGGGGTAGACGACGACGTCCGGGATACGGTGGAAATCGTTGCGCAAGGTCTGCAGAAGCTCTAGAACTGACTTGCCGGCCCAGTGGATGACGCGCAGTTCGTCGTCAGTGCTGACGTTATCCGCGCCGTTGATCTCCCGGAGCAGCTCGAGAACACTGTCCGGAGCCTTGGACGCGGGAACGTTTGCGGTGGAGAAATCCACGGTGTCCCGCTCACGCGGGCGCAGCGTCACTCCGATGGCTTCTTTGACGAAGGGTGCGAACGCCGGCTTGTTCTCGTAGTTGAAGAAAACGCCTTCTTCGCCCCAGCCCCACCATTTCTGGTGTTTTACGTGTGCCACTGCTGTGCGACCTCTTTCCTCGGGGGTGTTCAGTCCTGAATCTTGCTTCGGTTCGAAGCGTACAGTGCGCGAACCGCTGCCTCGATGCGTTCGTTGAACCCCGTGACTGTTTCGTTTCCGCGGGCGCGCAGGGGCGCTCCCACAGCCACGACCACGGGTGGCCTACCGGGACGAGGCCAGCTCGAGTCCTTGGGCATGGCCTCGTGAGCGCCGATCAATGCCACGGGTACCACGGGCACCTCGAGTGAGTGGGCCAGACTGGCCGCTCCCACCTTGAACGGCGCCATCTTGCCGGTCTTGGACCGCGTTCCCTCCGGGAAGATCAGGATGGGTATCCCCGCGGCCAGCAACTTCTTGGACAGCCCACGGTTGGCGCCGGTTCCGGTGCGGTCGATCGGGAATGCATTGAAAATCAGCTGAGTGAACAGCTTCTTGTACCAGGCCGTGAAGAAATAGTCGGCGGCCACGCCCGTGGCCAGGTCACGTGAGATGTAGTGGGGAACGCCGCTCATCACGAGAGGAGCGTCCAGGTGGCTCGAGTGATTGGCCACGACCACGCAGCCACCCTTGACACCGTACGCGGCGGGATCCACCACGTTGGTGCGGGTGATCAGCCGGTTGACCAGGCCCCTGAAGAAGACCGTTTGTGCAACCTTGCGAGCGATCCTGCGACCGGCATGGGTGTAGTAAGCGGTACCGACTTTGGCTGAATCCGCAGGCGGGGCAGGGGGAGCGGGGTCGGCCTGTGCCACGGGGCCCTCGAGGGACTCCATGATGTGGGGGCGCTCGACCGGCTGGCGGGAGTGTTTGCCGCGATGACGGACGCCCTCGCCCTGAAGAGAATCCGGCTGCTCGACCGGCTGACCGGCATGTTTGCCGTGAGAGCGGCTGCCCTCGTGCTGGGGAGGATCAGACTGGTTGTCTTCCGGTGCCATGGGATCAGGCCTTCTTCTCGCGCTTGCGGGCCCCGGAGACTTGCCGGGAGATCCAGCGCACCGCGGGGCGAGGAAGGTGGTGCAGGGTCGTGTAAACGGCCTTGTAGCGGAGGGTGGGGATCGAAAGGACCTTGCCCCGGGCGACGTCGGCGAGGGCCTCGTCCGCGACGCTGTCCGCGTCGAGCCACATGAAATTGGGGATCGATGAACCGGCAATCCCGGCGCGGCTGTGGAATTCCGTGCGCACCCAACCGGGCAGGACCGCGGTGGCACGCACTCCCGTCCCGTGCAATTCGACAGCCAGTGATTCCGTCATGGACGTGACGTAGGCCTTGATGGCCGAGTATTCGCCCATGGTGACGCAGCCTGCGATCGAGGCAATATTCACGATCCATCCCGTTCCACGTTCCGTCATGGAGCGCCCGGCAGCACCGGAGAGCACAGCCACGGTCCGACACATGACGTCCACGCCCACGTCGTGCGGGGAGAAATCATCAGTCAGGAAAGGTGTGCCCACCGAGAAACCGGCGTTGTTGACGAGCAGGTCCACAGGACGTGTCGTGTCGGCCAGCCGTTGGGCCACGCGCTCCACGTGCTCACGGTCGGACAGGTCGGCAGCCATGATCTCCACGTGGATACCGTGCTCACCGGCCAATTCATCGGCAACTTCACGGAGCCGATCTTCGTTGCGGGCCACCAGAATCAGGTTGAAGCCCTTGCGGGCTAACGAGCGTGCGAACGCGGCTCCCAGGCCTGACGTTCCACCGGTCACAAGAGCGGTAAGCATGCCACTAAGATACACTACGGTAGGCGTAGCGATTCGGGTTCATGACCCGCTCGGACCAACGCGTTCGCCGGGAGTTTTCGAGGAGGGACAATGGCAGAGGAGCCCTACCTGGCATTGCACCGACAGGGCAGGTTGTACGGCCCCACGGACCAGGAGCTGGTCCTGCGAACTCCCTTCGAGGTCCAGCAATTCACCCTGGATGCCCAGGGCAGTCTGCGCGCCGAGGTCGACACGCGTGCGTTCCAAAAGCACCCGTTGAGCCCCGAAAGGCTCCGGGACCTGCAGTACCTGTGGGACGTGGAGCGTTCGACCATGGGACAGGTCCGACACGTCGTGGTCAGCTACACGAACAAGGAATCACGCGTCGCAGCCTTCCTGACCACGTGGGCTTATGAGCGCCACTGGATCGCCGATGCCTATCAGGCCATCCTCGAAGCCCACGGACAGGACGTCTCCGGACCCGTTGTTCACGACCACCTGTTCCTGGACCGTGTGGAAATGGCGCTGGACACCCTGGCCCCCATGACCGATTCCGTGTGGACCAATCTGTTCGGTGAGGATGTCGTCGCTGGGCAAATGGCGCGCGGCTGGTCTCGTGAGGCCAGCATGCGAGCAGCGATTCAGGCGTTCGACGACGCCGCCGGTCACCCTGAACTTTCGGCTCTCCTGCAGCGCGTGGTCCGGCTCAAGCGCGTCCACGAACGCTTCTTCGCGGTTGAAACCGGTGAGCGTGTTCGACGCTCACCGCGGGCCGCGGCCTTCGCCCGTCGCTACGTGTCCTTCGGATTCAACCCGATGCGTCCGGTGGGCGTTTCCCGGAACGCCTTCCGCGAGTTCATCGCGAGCGTGTGCCCCACGGTGCACGACACTCATCTGCTGCTGCAGCAGGCCGATGAACCGCTACAACGCATGCCCGAAACGGCGGGCACCGAACCGCTGCGCAGGGCCCTCGAACGCGATGGAGTAGTGAACCGCTACGCTCTTTTCTAAGTTGCTGAACCCCAGTTGTTGAACCAGAGGGGTCGGCGAACATCCGTCCCCGTCCTCACGCCGCGCGCGTGTCAGAACATCCCTACCTTCGGAGGAACCCGTTGACCCAGACCACCACCAAACGCGTCCTGCTCACGGGAGCCACCGGGTTCCTCGGGCAGGCGGTTCTGGAGCGTTTGCTGTCCAGCCATGACGACATCCACGTCACCGCGGTGATCCGCCCCAAGGGTTCCTTGTCCGGCCAGGCTCGTCTGAAGCAGTTGCTGCGCAAGCCCGTGTTCAAGACATGGCGCGATTCGGTGGGTAAGGAACGTGCCGAGGAAATCTTCGCCGAGCGCACCAGCGTTCTTGAGGGCGACCTCACCGGTCTGGCGAGCATCACCGAGCCGTTCGACGTGGTGGTGCACTCCGCCTCGACCGTGTCCTTCGACCCGCCCATCGATGAGGCGTTCAAGACCAACGTGGGCGGCGCCGTCGGCCTGTACGAATCACTGCGTGCCACGGGTCAGAACCCCCACGTGGTCCACGTGTCCACGTGTTATGTGGGAGGCATCGCCAAGGGCCTGCGTCCGGAAGCCCCCGTGGATCACAGCGTGGATTGGAATGTGGAGTTCGAGGCAGCCATCCGGGCCGCGGACACCGCGCAGGTGGAATCCCGCTCCCCGGAGCGACTCCAGTCCTTCATCGAAAAGGCCACCGCCCAGTTCGGCAAGGAAGGTCCCAAGTCCGTGGCTCGCGCCGCGGAGGAAGCTCGCCAGGCCTGGGTTCAGGAGCGATTGGTCGACCACGGCCGCACCCGCGCACAGTCGCTGGGTTGGACCGACATTTACACCTTCACCAAGGCCCTGGGCGAGCGCGTTGCGGAAGAGAAGTGGGCCGGCGTGGGTCACCAGTTGTCCATCGTGCGCCCGGCCATCATTGAATCCGCCCTGCGGTACCCGTTCCCGGGCTGGATCGACGGCTACAAGGTGGCGGACCCGCTCATCATGGCCTACGCCAAGGGTGCGCTGCCCGAGTTCCCGGGGCTGCCTGACTCCGTGTTGGACGTGATCCCGGTGGATTTCGTGGTCAATGCGATCGTGGCCCTGGTGACGCAAGGTCACCGAGCGCCGTCGGGTGAGCTGACCGGGGAAACGGACATCGATCCGCAGGCTGCCTACTACCAGGTGTGCTCGGGTGCCTCGAATCCGCTGCCGTTCCACCAGATGTACGAGAACGTGCGGGAGTTCTTCCTGGCCCAGCCGCTCGAGGACTCCAACGGCAACCCCATTACGGTTCCCGTGTGGAAGTTCCCGGCCAACAACGCGGTGGAGCGCGGGCTCGCGCTCAAGGAAAAGCTCGCCGCCGCCGGTGGCAAACTGAGCGCCGTCCTGCCGGCCACGGCACGCACCCGGGAATGGACCAACTCGCTGCACCGGATGCAGACCGGGCTGGGCTCCTTGCGCACCTACGTGGATCTGTACCAGAACTACACGCGCACCGAAATGATCTTCGACGACACCCACACGCGCCGGCTGGATCGGGCGCTCCCGGAGTCCGCGCCCGAGGACCAGCACTTCGACCCGCGCGCCATCGACTGGCGCGACTACTGGCAGAACGTACACCTGCCCGCGCTCACCGAAATGACCCGGGCCTACGGGCGTCTCAAGGCGGCGTCGCGCAAGCGAGAGTCCCGCCCGCGGGGGCTCAAGTCCGGTACGGACGTGGTGGCGGTCTTCGACCTCGAGGGCACCGTGGTCTCCGGGAACATCATTACCCAGTACGCCAAGCTGCGCCGCCGCGAGCTGAGCCCGGTGCAGTGGCCCGGTGAGATCACCGAGCTGCTCGGCAACGCGCCCACCTACGTGAAGGCGGAACGCCGTGACCGCGGTGAGTTCATCCGCGCGTTCCTGCGCCGCTACGAGGGCGTCTCCGTGGAGCGCGTGGAAGAGCTCATGAACGGTTCGCTGGGTCGCACCATGGAGAAGAGCCTGCGACCGGGGGCCCTGCAACGGATCGAGGAGCACCGCGCGGCCGGCCACCACACCGTGCTGGTCACCGGTTCCCTGGACCTGTTGGTGAGCCCCATCGCGGATCTGTTCGACCACGTGGTGGCCGGACGCATGGAAGTCACCGACGGCAAGCTCACCGGCTACCTGGCCACCCCGCCGCTCGTGGACGAGGCCCGTGCCCAGTGGCTCAAGCGCTACGCGGAGGAGAACGGTTACGACCTGAGCCGTTCCTACGGTTACGGCGACTCGGTGGCCGATGCCAGCTGGCTGTCCCAGATCGGGCACGCGTACGCCGTGAATCCCGATCTTCCGTTGTACCGCCGTGCCAAGAAGTCGCACTGGCCCATCGAAGACTGGAGGAAAGCCTGAGTCATGGCCTTCAACATCGACAAGTTCGCAGAGACTTCGCAGCGAGTGAAATGGGCTGACCTGGACATGGGTGAATTCATCACCCGTCCCTTGCCCGAGAAAACGCTGCGCTGCCTGCGGTACATGTGCGATGTGGAGTACCACACGGTGTGCTACATGCGAGACATGTTGGTGACTCCCTCGCACCAGGACAGGGACGTCTCCACGTTCATGACCATGTGGAACCGCGAGGAGTATTGGCATGGTGAGGCGCTCGCCGAGGTGCTGGGCTTGCACGGCATCGTGGTCGACTACGACGAGCTCAAGGCCAAACGCATGAAGCTCGGGTGGTCCGAGGCGCTCAAGCCGCTCAAACAGTCGCTGTTGTCCAACATGGTGGGCGCGGACTTCATTGCGACCCACATGGCGTGGGGCGCGGCCAATGAGTGGTCCGCGGTCGCTGCCTACCGGCGGCTGGCCGATCTGGAGAAGCACCCGGTGCTCGCGGTTCTGCTCAAGCGGATCGCGGCGCAGGAATCGCGTCACGTGGCTTTCTACGCGACACAGGCCCGACGCCGCTTGGAATCTTCCCGCAAGGCCCAGCGCCTCACGCGGTTCGCGCTGCGGAAATTCTGGGCGCCCGTGGGTTCCGGCGTCATGGACCCGGACGAAGTGGATCACGTGATGCGTGAGCTCTTCGGCGGGAAGGACGGCGCCCACGAGATTGATCGGCTGGATCACAACATTGCCAAATTGCCGGGCATGGACGGCCTGCGGATCTTCCACAACGCCACGGCGCACGCCCGAGAGTCCTATCGGGCGGAAGCAGTGTCGGCCTGACCATGGTGGTCGATACACCCACGCCGGAACGGGGAGCGGCCACGGACCCGCGCACCGCTCGCACGGATCGAAAGATCTTGGCGGGAGCCTTGAAGCTGCTGCGCGAATCCGGTCCTCAGAAGGTCACGATCGAAGCGGTGGCCGTGGTTTCCGGAGTGGCCAAGACATCGATTTACCGGCGCTACAGCAACAGTGAAGAATTGTTGGAAGCGGTGCTGGAGCAGGTCTACGCCACCCTTCCGCCGGCCCCGCCCAGCTCCGGGGCCTGGGAAGACACCATGCGTGAAGCCATCGAAGTGCTGTTCGAGGACCTGGGCAAGGGCGTGGCCCTGACCCTGCTCCAAGACCCCCACTCCACGACGTCGGAAGTGCTGCGGCGCAAGATCATCAGGCCGCGCATGGAGATCCTCCGGTGCCTGCTGCAACGCGACGTGGAACTCGGGCTGATCCGCGAGAACGTGGACCTGGACGTGGTCATCGATTTCATGCTGGGGGCGTCCTACGCCCACGTGGCGAGGTACGGCAGCCTGGGCCAGGACTGGCCGGCGCGAGTGCACGCCACGCTGACGAATCTGGTGGTGGTCGAGCGCGCTTGACGGCCGGTCCACCATCGGTTCTGACCCGGTGGATATGTGACGAGTGTTGCAAGTATGAAGTTTTGGGTCTGCTTTTTCGGCGTCCAGACCGTGAACCTCCTAGCGTGAAGGTCGTTACCGTTACGAACGGTGACTCCCACCAGTGATCGTTCAGGAGTATCTCGTGACACCGTCATCCCCCGCCGCACCCGCGGACACCGAGCCCACGGGGCAGCGCGCCGAGGCACAGCAGCGGCCAGAGGCCTTGACCGTGGTGCCAGCACGAAATCCCTGGCGCTGGGTCGGGACCGCTCTGGTCGCAGTGGTGCTGTTCGGCATCGTCTGGTCCCTGTTCACCAATCCACGGTGGCAATGGGGTGTGGTGGCCGAATGGTTCACCGCGGAGTCCGTGGTTCGGGCACTGGGCAACACCCTGCTCCTCACCGCGATTGCGGCGGTCGGCGGGTTCGTACTCGGGTTCTTCCTGGCACTCATGAGGATGTCCAGTTCGGGGCTGTTGTCCTCGGTCGCGTGGTTCTACATCTGGATCTTCCGCTCCGTACCGCTGCTGGTTCAGCTGTTGCTCTGGTACAACGTGGGCTACCTCTACGAAGTGATCAGTGTGGGTATCCCAGGAACGGATGTGGCGTTCTTCAAGGCCCCCACCACGGACATCATCAACAAATTCGGTGCTGCCGTACTGGGGCTGACGCTGCACCAGGCCGCCTACTCCGCAGAGATCATTCGCGGCGGCATCCTGGCGGTGGATCAAGGCCAACAGGAGGCGGCGGCGTCGTTGGGTATTCCGCGCTGGCGCCGCTCCACGCACATCGTGCTACCCCAAGCGCTGCGCTCGATCCTGCCGCCGGCGTTCAACGAGATCATCAGCTTGGTCAAGGGCACTTCGGTGGTCTACGTCCTGGCCTACAACGAGCTCTTCTACACGATCCAGGTGATTTACGCCCGTACCAATGAGGTCATCCCCATGCTGCTGGTGGCCACGCTGTGGTACGTGATCATCACGACCGTGCTCAACATCATTCAGTACTACGTGGAGCGTCACTTCGCCCGCGGTGCGGTGCGGACCCTTCCGCCCACCCCGCTGCAGCGGCTGCGTTCCCGCATTGGAGGCACGCGATGAGTTCGACCGCCAACGACCAACAGACTCCGGACGAGCAGACAGCGCGGCCGGTCAAGGGGCACGTGGTCATCGAGAACGTGTACAAGTCCTTCGGGGACGTGCGAGTGCTCGAGGGCGTGAGCCTGGATATCAAGCCCGGTGAGGTCGCGGCCATTCTGGGTCCCTCGGGTTCCGGTAAGTCGACACTCCTGCGCACGGTCAACCACCTGGAGAACATCGACGCCGGCCGGATCACCATTGACGGGAAAATGGTCGGCTACGAACAGCGCGGCGACAAGCTCTACGAACTGCACGAGAAGGAGATCCTGCGCCGGCGCACCAACGTGGGCATGGTGTTCCAGCAGTTCAACCTGTTCCCGCACCTGCGCGTGCTGGGCAACGTGATGGAGGCCCAGGTGTCGGCCCTGGGGCGGTCCAAAACGGAGGCGCGGGCCAAGGCCCGGGACCTGTTGAAGCGCGTGGGCCTGGAGGACAAGGAACTCGCCTTCCCCCGGCAGCTGTCCGGAGGGCAGCAGCAGCGTGTGGCCATTGCGCGCACCCTCGCCCTGGACCCGGCCGTGGTGCTCTTCGACGAGCCCACCTCCGCTTTGGACCCCGAGTTGGTGGGTGAGGTGTTGGACGTGATCCGCGACCTCGCATCGCAAGGCGTGACCATGCTGGTGGTGACGCACGAGATGGGGTTCGCGCGCGACGTCGCCGACACCGTGATCTTCATGTCCGACGGGCTGGTGGTCGAACAAGGGCCGCCGCGCGAAGTGTTCTCCTCGCCCAAGCACGAACGGACCCGGGCGTTTCTGGGGTCGGTCCTGGAACCGGCGTACAACCTGTGAGCCGCGGCATGGACCGGCGCACGGTGTTGCGTGTGGCCGGAATCGGTGGCTTGGGGCTGCTGGGCCTCACGGCGTGCACCCACCCCGACCAACCCCAGCCGACCCGTGAGGACGGGGTGCCATTCGATCTGAGCCCCGAACAGAACAGCCGAATCCGCTCCGAGGTGGATTCAGCCGCGCAGGCCCTGCTGCCCGAGAAGATCGCGGCCGGGGGAGTGCTCACCGTGGGTGTGCTCAACACCTCGCCTCCGCTGGCCTTCAGCGCGACCGACGACGTCACACCCATCGGCTCCGAGGTGGACACGGCTTACCTCATCGCGGACAAGCTGGGGTTGGAACTCGATACGCAGGTCACCTCGTGGGAGAACTGGCCGCTCAAGTTGGGTGCCAACGAGTACCACGCGGCGTTTGCGAACGTGGGGGTGACCGAGCCCCGGCTCAAGCTCTACGACTTCGCGACCTACCGTGCTGCCTACATGGGGTTCCTGGCGCGCAAGGGTCAGGGGCCCGTGGTGAGTTCACCGGACGACATTTCGGGACGGAAGCTGTCCGTCACTCCGGGAACCAACCAGGAAAAGATCGTCATGGCGTGGAACGATCAACTGGTCGCGCAGGGCAAGGAACCGGCCGCCCTCGACCTGTATCTCGACAACACCAATGCAGTGTTGGCACTCGCGGCCGGTCGGATCGACTACTACCTGTCGCCATTCCCCACGGGGGCCTATTACGCAGCCACCCGCGATGACCTTGAGGTGCGTGGAAAGATCAGCGCCGGCTGGCCCAAGTCCACGCTGGTCGCGGCCACCACGCTCAAGGACTCCGGGCTGGCCAGGCCGTTCCAAGCGGCCCTGCAATCCGCGATCTCCTCCGGTGAGTACCGTCAGGCACTCAAACGCTGGGGACTGGAAGAAGAGTTCCTTTCCGAATCGCTGATCGTCACGGAGAAAACCGGGATGCCCTAGCGTTTTCGGTGCTGCATCACTGCGGGGCAGCCGATGGTTGCCCATCGGGGCGGCGCGTAAGGATGTCTGGATGACCGGTTGCCGGTGGTGCGGGCTAGAAAATGTCCTTTTCATCCGGCCGTGATGACAACTGTGACTTCACGTAGTCCTTGACGGCCTTCTCGGTGGGAATGTCCTTCCCTGCCTTCTCCGACATGAACCAGCGGTGTTCCAGAACCTCGTGGACGATCTCCGCCGATTCGAGTTTCCGGCGCATTTCCGCCGGCACCGCTTCCATGATGGGCACGAAGATCTCACGCATCCACAGCTGCGCCGTGAGGTCTTCGGGCAGTCCGGGATACAGCGCCTGCCCGAACTGGCCGATGTCCGTGAGGATACGGCGGGCTTGGTTCTCATGGGTGTCCAAACCTGTGAGGTGCAGCAGTCGCCGCGAGTGGTGACCGGGTTCGACCACCCGGGGACGCAGGTGCACTTGACCGGTGTCATCGGATTCGAGGGAAGCTTCCTCGACGTCGAAGCCCAGTTCGTTCAGTCGTTCCACCCGAGCCTGCACGCGCCAGCGCTCGTCCAGGGCGAAGCTTTCCTCCGCCGTGAGTTCTTCCCACAGGTTGTTGTAGGTGCTGACCAATCGGTCCGAGATTTCGAACGGATCGACGTCCTCCGGGGTCAGCCCTACCTCTTCCAAGCGCTCCTGCATGTGCTCACCGGCCAGCAGGTCCATGATTTCCCCGGCCACGTTGGTGCGTGCCAGTTCGATGTCGTACTCGCGTTGGCCGCGGGAGAGCTGGTCGTAGATCTCGCCGGTTTCGGCGTCCACCAGGTAGGCGGCGAAATGACCGGCATCGCGGCGGAACAGCGTGTTCGAGAGCGAGACGTCGCCCCAGTAGAAACCCGACAGGTGCAATTGAACGATCAGTGAAGCCAGCGCGTCCACGAGCAACTCGACCGTCTGCGGGGAGGGAACCTGCTCGAAAATGGCCCGGTAGGGGAGGGAAAAACTCAAATGATCCGTCACGAGCGCGGCGGGCAACGGTTCACCCTCTTCGGTGAACCGATTGGTCACCACCGAATCCGGCGTGACCGACGGCGTACCCATGCGCAGCAATCGTCGCAACAACCCATACTCCCTTTGGGCGTAGTGGGGCGTGGTCTCCTTGACCGCGACAACTTTCGTGCCAACGTGAGCGAACCGCACCACGTGACGGGAGATCCCGCGCGGATAGGCGGCCAGAACCTCGGGTGGCCACTCCTCGAGTGGAATGTGCCAGGGAAGGTCCAACAGGGCGGGGTCGGGGAATGCGGTGTTGATCGAGACCCGTCGGGAACCTGTGGGGGTGGGTAAGCCGAGTGGTGCTGGTGCCGGGGAGGCGTTCATGTCATTTGATGCTAGTCACCGCACGTGCTCGTTGGTCGGCAAAAACGCTCAAAACGTCGGCAAGTTCTTGCGGGCCGCTCACCCGTTGCGTAGCCACGGACTCCTTCTCGCCCACCTTGATCCCGAGATCCTCCCCGGTCAGCAGATCCATGGCGTCCTCATCCGTGACGTCGTCACCCGCGAATACCGTGACGTCCGGAGACGCCGCGGCCTGGATGATCCGCAGTCCATCACCCTTGGTGGCGCTCAGCACGGAGCACTCCACCACTTGCTGTCCGGGAGTGATCCGTAAACCCTGCAGCTCCGAATAGGCGCGATTCATTTCCTCCAACGCTTGTTCCGAGACCCGCGGGTCCCTGATCGGACGGGTGTGGAAACACACCCCGGCGGGTTTGAGTTCGGCGCGGGAACCGGGGTACCGGGACACCATCTCCTCTGTCGCGTCCACGGCGCGGTCCAGCAGATCCAGTTGCTCGGCGGTCAGATGGATGTCGTGTTCGGCGTCGTCCGGCAGATCGGGCAGGGCAGCGAGATCCATTTCCGCGCCGTGAGAACCGGACAGCACCATGCGGCGCGCGGGATCGACCACCTCCCGCAAGAACTCCAGGGGGCGTCCGGAAATGATCGCCACCGTGGTGCGCGGCAGTCCGGCCAGCGCGTCCAAGGCCTCTCGAGCCTCGGGGAGGGGCCGGGAATCGGCGGGGTCCTCGGTGAAGGGTGCCAGCGTGCCGTCGAAATCCAAAGCAATCAACAAATGATCCGCGCCCGCGGCGCGGCTCAGGGCATCACTGAGAGTTTCGGTCATCGGATTCCCTTCCTGCCGATTGCTGGCCGTACGTGGCGAGGTCCTCCAAGAAACGCTGGGACCAATCCACCACATCGTGGGTGAGCACCTGACGACGCATGGAACTCATGCGCTTCTTGGCCTCGGCACCGGGCATGTCGCGGGCGTAGAGCATGGCTTCCTTGAGCCCGTCGATATCGTGCGGATTGACCAGGATCGCCTGTTTGAGCTGCTCAGCCGCACCGGTGAACTCGGAAAGCACCAGGGCACCGGAGCGGTCCTGCTTCGCGGCCACGTACTCCTTGGCCACCAGGTTCATACCGTCTCGCAGCGCGGTCACCAGCATGACGTCCGCCGCCATGTACAGGGCCACCATTTCCTCGAACGGATAGCCGTGATGCAGATAGCGGACCGCCGTGTGGGCCATGGTGTCGAACTGACCGTTGATCCGGCCCACCATGCCCTCGACCTGCTCACGCAGCTGGATGTAGGAGTCCACGCGCTCGCGGGACGGGCTGGCCACCTGGATCAACGCTGAGTTCTCCACGGTGATTTTCTCGTCCTCGAGGAGCTCCCCGTAAGCCTTGATGCGGTGCAGGATGCCCTTGGTGTAATCCAGTCGGTCCACGCCCAGGTAGATGGTTTCCGGATTCCCCAGTTCCTGTCGGATCTCCTTGGCACGCTTCTTGGTCTCCGGGTCCGAAGCCAGCTCCCGGATCGCCTCGACGTCGATGGAAATCGGGTAGGCCGCAGCGTGAACGGTCCACGTGGTGTCCTGCTCCCCAGCCCCGCTCGTTTCCTGGCCGGGCTCGGACGACGACGCCGCGGCGGCGTCGTCGGCGATGGCCGCCTCCGAGAAGTCGGCGGCGCCGTTGGTGAAGCGCACCCCCAGGAATTTGCGCACGCAACGCTGGAAGTTCTGCGCGTCGCCGGGACGCTGGAATCCGATCAGGTCCGCCCCGGTGAGGCCCTCCAGGACCGCCTTGCGCCACGGCAATTGCGAGTAGATCTCCGTGGGAGGGAAGGGGATGTGGTTGAAGAAGCCGATGGTGACGTCCGGGCGGAGCTTGCGCAGCATGCGGGGAACCAACTGCAGTTGGTAGTCCTGGACCCACACCGTGGCCCCGGGAGCAGCCGTCTCTGCAGCCATCCGCGCGAAACGCTCGTTAACGCGTCGATAGGCGTACCACCAGGTTCGGTGGAACTCGGGCGGGGCGATCACGTCGTGGTAGAGCGGCCAGAGCGTGGCATTGGAGAACCCTTCGTAATACCGCTCGACCTCGAGCTCGGACAGGCCCACGGGAACCAAATGGAACACGTCGTGGTCGAAAGGCTCGAGTGTCTCGTCCGGGGCGCCGTGCCAGCCGACCCAGGCGCCGTCGCGCTTGGCCATGACCGGAGCCAATGCGCTGACCAGACCACCCGGTGAGCGGCGCCATGTGCTCTCGCCTTTGTCGTCGATGTCGCGGTCCACGGGAAGTCGGTTGGAGACCACCACGAAGTCGTACCCGTCTCTGGGTACCTCCACCTGGTGATCGGATTGGTCTGCAAGCACAACGAGCTCCTTCCGCCCACGGGATCGGGTCCGCATCCATTCTAAGGTTGCGTACTAACGATTCGATCGGGCAGTCGGAGTGCGACCGCATGTGAAGCGACCATTTTCTGGACAACCCCTGAATCGTTGTGACCGCGGGGTCCGGGTAATCTGAACGTGACACATCATTTGATCGGAAGGAATCACGGACCCCATGGCTTCCCAGAAAAACACGGCCGGATCGTCGACCGCTGATCAGGCGCGCGAACGTGCCCGCCAGATCGCGGATCGCGAGGCACGTAGGTCCAATGGCAAGCCCAAGGGCCTGATCGCGGGCATCATTGCGCTGCTGCTGGTGATCGGACTGATCATTGCGCTGGTGGTCTGGCAGAACAACAAGAACACGATTCCCGAGGCCGGACCCGTGCCCGCCAGCGCCAACCAGTACGGCGGCATCCAGCTCAACGAGTCGCAGATCCTGCAGGACACGTCGGACGTGGACGAACGGGACATCAACGATGTGCCCGAGGCTCCCGAGTCCGTGGACGAGTCCAAGACACCTCCGGGCGTCGTGAACGCCACCGAGGCCAAGGACAACGGCGAGCCCGTGCAACTGGTGGTTTTCCAGGACTTCGAATGTGTGCACTGCGCCGATTTCGAGGAGCAGTTCGGTGACCAGATCGAGGAGAAGGTGCTCTCCGGTGACGTGACTCTCGAGCACCGGAACTTGAACTTCCTGGACCGCGGCAGCCCCGACGCGTATTCCTCGCGAGCAGCCAACGCCGCCTACTTGGTGGCCGAGCAAGTCGATCCCGAGCAGTACCTGGCTTACGTGCAGGAAGTGTTCTCTCACCAGGGTTCCGGCGGCTTGAGCAATGATGAGCTCGCCGAGATCGCGTCCAAGCACGGCGCCAACGTGACGGCCGACCAATTGGGCGAGAACACCTACCGTCCCATGATCAACATCATGGCCCAGGAATCCATGGCCAATGGAATCGCCGGAACCCCCACCATCTTCGTCGACGGTGAGCGTGTGTCCCAGAACGATTTCGAGAAGGGCCTCAACGACGCACTCGAAGAGAAGAAGTGACCCCTCGCTAAGTCTTTGACGCGCGACTCCAATCACTGAAGCGGGTCCGGCACCACACGGTGCCGGGCCCGTTTTTCCGCGTCTTGCCTCATGTCAAGATGTCCGGATGGTGTTCGTGCTTGCCTCAGGTGAAATGTCCGCGTAGCTCA
>NZ_JAVKPR010000036.1:0-19010 GCF_040980905.1 Kocuria sp. CPCC 205235 | reverse complement strand
ACCAAAAAATACAAATACTTTTCGGTATCAACAAACTAGGCACACTATTGAGTTGACAAACAACAAACCACTCTTCCTGCCCTACGGACCGGAAGTCGGTTGCGATCTGCAAGCTTAGGTGAGATCGGAACGGCGGGTCAAATCCAGGTGAACTCTTGGTTCACTTCGGATTGTCGCCTTGCGATCTCTTGCTTGCGGGGATTCACCTTACCACATCCGCGGCGTCTTGCAACAGCCTGGAATCGGTGTGGTGTAGCTCTCCTGCCACCGCTTCTCGCTCCCTTTTCAGGAAGCTCGCCGCGGCGACTCGGTAGACATTACACACTTGCCGAGGGAACGACAAACCCGCTGCCCGAACCTCTCGGTCCCGGCAGCGGGTTGGGTCGTTTGGCGCTACTTGGTGCCGTTCCCGTTCTTGGTCGCGGGCTTGAAGTACAGCACCGCGAGAGGCGGCACCGTCAGCTCAGCGAAAGCGGGCTTTCCGTTGAAGGCGCCCTCCGTTGCCGTGATCTTCCCGAGGTTGCCGACGCCCGATCCCCCGAAGAGTTCGGAGTCGGTGTTGAGAATTTCGTCCCAGTCGCCGGCCCACGGCATTCCCACGAGGAAATTCTCGTGCGGGTTTCCGGCGAAGTTGGCGATGCACACCAGTGGATTACCCTGGTCGTCCCAACGCGTGAAGGACAGGGTGTTCCGGCCGGCATCGTTCGCGTCGATCCATTCGAAACCGGACGGGTCGTTGTCCCGGACGTAGAGCGCCGGGGTGTCCCGGTAGATCTCGTTGAGGTTCTTCACGAGTTCCTGCACCCCGTGGTGCGGGGGAGTTTCGGACAGCCACCAGTCCAAGCCGTGTTCCTGCGACCATTCGGATTCCTGCGCGTACTCGGTACCCATGAAGATCAATTGCTTACCCGGGTGGGCCCACATGTAGGCCAGGTAGGCACGCACGTTGGCCAGCTGCTGCCAGCGGTCCCCCGGCATCTTGCGCAACAGTGAACCCTTGCCGTACACGACCTCATCGTGCGAAATCGGCAGGATGAAGTTCTCGGAGTACGCGTAGACCATCGAGAACGTGGCCTTGTTGTGGTGGTAGTGGCGGTTAAACGGATCTTCCGCCATGTACTCAAGACTGTCGTGCATCCAGCCCATGTTCCACTTGATACCGAACCCTAAGCCACCGGCTTCGGTCGGCTTGGTGACGCCGGGGAAGGAGGTGGACTCCTCAGCGATCATGACGATGCCGGGGTTACGGCGGTAGGCAGTGGCGTTGGATTCCTGCAGGAATCCAATGGCTTCAAGATTCTCGCGACCACCGTACTTGTTGGGTTCCCATTCGCCGTCGTTACGGGAGTAGTCCAGGTAGAGCATGGACGCCACGGCATCCACGCGCAGACCGTCGATGTGGTACTCCTCGAGCCAGTAATTGGCATTGGCCACCAGGAAGTTACGCACCTCGGAACGGCCGTAATCAAAGATCAGTGTGCCCCAGTCCTTGTGCTCGCCGCGTCGCGGATCCGCGTGTTCGTACAGCGGCTCACCATCGAAGTTCGCCAGCGCCCACTCGTCCTTGGGGAAGTGGCCGGGAACCCAGTCAACGAGCACACCGATACCGGCCTGGTGAAGCTGGTCCACCAGGTATCGGAATTCGTCCGGCGACCCGAATCGCGAAGACGGCGCGTAGTAGGAGGTGACCTGATAGCCCCAGGAACCGCCGAAGGGATGCTCGGCCACCGGCATGAGCTCGACATGGGTGAAGCCCTGCCACGTGAGGTACTCAACCAATTCACGAGCGAGATCCACGTAGTCCAGACCCTTGCGCCACGAACCGATGTGTAGCTCGTACACGCTCATGGGGGCATTGTGCGGATCCGTCTGCGCCCGCTTGGCCATCCACTCGGAATCCTGGAATTCGTAGTTGGATTCGAAGACCCGAGATGCCGTTGACGGAGGAACTTCAGTCCCGAAGGCCATGGGGTCGGCCTTGTCACGCCAGGATCCATCACGGCCCTGAACGCGGAACTTGTAGGTGTCGCCCGAACCCAGGCCCGGAATGAACAGTTCCCAAATGCCGCTGGAACCCAGCGAGCGCATGGCGTGCTCGGAACCGTCCCAGCCGTTGAAGTCACCGATGACGCGCACGGCGCGGGCATTGGGAGCCCACACCGCAAAGCTCACGCCCTGGATGTCACCCATGGCCGAGGGGTAGCGATGAACGTGCGCACCCAGCGCGGTCCACAGTGTCTCGTGTCGGCCCTCACCGATCAGGTGCAGATCCAGTTCGCCCAACGTGGGAGCAAACCGGTACGGGTCATCGAGAACCTGCGGTTCCTGCCCGGTGTAGGTCACTTCAAGCCGGTAATCCGGAATGCGGCCCTTCTCGTGGGTGGGTACGACGCCGGAGAAGATACCTCCCCACTCGTGTTCGAGCGGATACAGACCGTCCACCGTGCGCACCGCGACATCGGTCGCGAACCGACGAAGCGTCCGAACGGTCACCGTGCCGTCCCCGTTCGGATGAGCACCGAGCACGGAGTGCGGGTCGTGGTATCGGCCCTCTGCAACCGCGGCCAGGACCTCTTCGGACACGGGCGCGGGCTTACCCTGCTCGGATTGAGCGGACTCGCGGCCGGTGTTCTGCGATGTCTCCGCAGGCACGGGTTGCTGCTTGCCCGTGGGAGCCGGATCGTTCGTGATATCCGGTGTTCGTTGGGGATCCTGCTCTCGCTCGGTACTCACTACTTCCTCAGTTCTGAAGGTGTCGTTGGAGTTCGGTTGGTCGTTCGTGGTGTCAGTCACGCTACGTGAGCCGACGGCTCGGAGCGAGCGGATGACGGCGTTTGCCGGAACGTCGACCCAGTCCGGCCGATTGCGTTGCTCGTACACGACCTCGTACAGCGCCTTGTCGAGCCACAGTGCCTGGAACAGGACGGATTCGGTGTCGAGGCTCTGGTCGCTGATCTCCCGGTAGCCATCGAGAAATGCCGACGACGCCGCTCGCGTCCATTCCTGCGCGTCACCGGATTCTTCTCGGCCGGCCATGGCACCGGCGTAGTCCAGGGAACGCAGCATACCCACCACGTCACGGAGTGCGACGTCAGGGCGAACGCGTTCCTTGATGGGGCGCAACGGTTCGCCCTCGAAGTCGAGAATCTTGAAGCCGTTGTCTCGGTTGTAGAGCACCTGACCCAGGTGGTAATCACCGTGAATACGCTTTAACGGAGGCAGCTCACGCAGCTCTTCGAGATCGCGCATGACCGTGTCGAGCGCGGACTCGAGTTCGACGAAACGGTCACCACATGCCTCCCAGGCCCACCGCAGACGACCGGAAATGTCCTGCAGGAAAGCATCACGGGCGTCGTGATCCGCGGTGATCGGGTCAAAAGCGGCCATCAGGTCCGCATGGACCCTTGCCGTGGTAGCGCCCAGCTCACGAGCGAGTTCCGTGAAGTCCCCACCACTCTTGGCGCTGTCGACAGCCATCTGCCACGCGTCCTGCGCGTGATCGACGAACTGCGCGGCCACGGCCAGTTGTCCTGCCGTGGTCACCAGACCCTGGCGCCATTGGGCATCGATCCAGCCGGCGGTAGCGGGTACAGCGGATGAGCCCTGTGAGGTCAGTTCCACACCGACTTCGACATCCGGGTTGCGCCCCTCCCCCACCACGCGGAAGAACTTCACGATGACCGCGTCACCGCGCAGTGCAACATCCGAAGCGTTCTCGGAGGTCGGCGGCGTGAGGATCACCGAGGTGTTCGACTGCTCCGACGAGATCACGCGAACCTGATGGGGATTGGAAATCCTGTACTGCGTATTGAGTGCACCGGTGTATTTGCCGTGGAGGCCCATACCGTGCCGCAGTACTCCACCCACACCCAGCTGGGTGTCCATGATGCGCAGCACGGCGTCCAGGAACGGGGCGTCACCCACGGCGTCGTAGAGGTAGAACCTGCTCGCGTGGTCCACGTCCATGTCGAAACTCGGCGAGGTTCGGGCCCCGCGACTCGATTCTTCGGCACCCGGCTCGGAGTTCTTCGCCGCGTCATTTATCTGTGCATCGGTCGGCAAGCTGGCCTGCTCCGCGGACTCCCCCGAGCGGCGTCGTTCCCAGAACGAACCCGCCTGCTGGACCGCGCGCCGCAGGAACGAGGCAGACGCGTCCACGCCCGCCACGATCTGCTCGGGCAACGCCCGATTGGGACCGACACCCTGGTAGGAACCGATCAGGTGACGCTCGTACTCCGCAAGCGGTTCGGTAGTGCGAACCACCGGGACGTTCAGCAACTCGGTGCGATCGCCCACGGTGGCCTGAACCAGGTACACGATGCGATCGCGCACGACCGAATTCGGTTCCTCCGGATCGAGATCCAACTGCACACGACCCGCGACATTGACCTTGATCTCCTGGGCCTCGGCGGTGAACGGGAACCAACGTTGCCGCGGCAGCCAGTCACGCAACCGGTCCAGAACCTGTTGATCCGTCATTCTGTGTTCCCCGCTTCCCTCAAATACGTGTTCGTGGAGTGCCTCGCTGATCAGTCGTTGCGCGCGGGCTTGATGATGGGCATCGCAATGGTCTCCGGGTGGGCGCCGTCCGCAGTGGGCGCACTGCGCAAGCGCAACCAGAAGAAGTCCTGCGAACCCAGGGTGATGCGGTAGCGCCCGGAGTTATCGAACTCGCCGAAGGGTTCCCCGCCGAAGAGCTCTCGAGTGCCACGCCCCGCGTACTCGGGCAGCGTGAGAGAACAGCTGGCCGGGACATGGGACAGGTTGAAGATGCACAGCAGGGTCTCGCCGTGCTCGTCATCCGCATCGCGAGGATCCAGGCGGCGCTGGAAAGCGAGCACCGACTCGTGATCGGTGTCCACGTTCACGTAATCGCCCATTCCGAAAGCCGGGTGTGCCTTGCGCACCATGAGCATCTGCCGGATCCAGTGCAACAAGGACGATGAAGACGCCAGCTGGGTCTCCACGTTGGTCTGCGAGTAGTTGTAGACCAGGGACTGGATCACGGGAAGGTACAACTTGCCCGGGTCCGCTGTCGAGAAACCGGCGTTGCGGTCCGGGGTCCACTGCATGGGAGTTCGGGAGGCATCACGGTCGTCCAACCAGATGTTGTCGCCCATGCCGATTTCGTCACCGTAGTAGAGGAAAGGTGACCCCGGCAGGGACAGTAGCAGCGCGTGAGCGAGCTCGAGCTCGGCGCGAGAGTTGTCGAGCAACGGGGCCAAGCGGCGTCGAATACCAATGTTGGCGCGCATACGCGAGTCAGGTGCGTACCAACCGAGCATGGCCTGGCGTTCCTCGCTCGTGACCATTTCCAAAGTCAACTCATCGTGGTTGCGTAGGAACGTGCCCCACTGGGTACCCGAAGGAATCGCCGGGGTGTTCTCCATGGTGGAAACAATGGGCTCGGCCTTCTGATCACGCAGTGCGTAGTAAATACGCGGCATGATCGGGAAGTGGAAGCACATGTGGCACTCCGGCGAGGTCTCGGTACCGAAGTACTCCACGACCTCATGGGGCATCTGGTTGGCCTCCGCGATGATCACACGGCCGGGGTAGAGCTCGTCCACCATGGTGCGCAAGTTGACCAGGAAGTCGTGCGTGCCCGGCAGGTTCTCGCAGTTGGTGCCGTCCTCTTCGATCAGGTACGGGATGGCGTCCGCGCGGAACCCGTCGATCCCCATGTCCAGCCAGAACTTCACCACATCGAAAATGGCCTGAACGACCTTGGGATTCTCGAAATTGAGATCCGGCTGGTGCGAGAAGAAGCGGTGCCAGAAGAACTGCCGACGCACGGGATCGAAGGTCCAGTTGGACTCCTCGGTGTCGACGAAGATGATGCGTGCGTCCTGGTACTTCTCGTCCGTGTCCGACCATACGTAGAAATCGCCGAAGGGGCCCTCGGGGTCTTCGCGGGAGGCCTGGAACCACGGGTGCTGATCCGAAGTGTGGTTCAGTGGCAGGTCGGTGATCACGCGCAAACCGCGGGCATGGGCCTCGGCCACGAGGCGCTTGAAATCGCTCACGGTGCCGAACTCATCGAGCACGGAGTAGTAATCCGAAATATCGTAGCCGCCATCGCGCAGCGGGGACTCGTAGAACGGCGGAATCCACAGACAGTCGATGCCCAGCCACTGCAGATAGTCCAGCTTGTCGATCAGACCGGAGAAATCACCGGAGCCGTCGCCGTTGGCATCCGAGAACGCCCGCACCAGAACTTCGTAGAAGACGGCTTTGCGGAACCAGTCCGGATCGTGTGAAATGCCCGGCGCGTTGAGGTGGAAGGGTGTGCTGGTCATGATCGGTTGCTGTGGCCTCTCAAAGATGACGTGGAAACAATGGTGGCGCGAGGATGACTCGCGCCACCACGGGGATCACTTCACGTTGCGTCGAATGTGCAGGATGTGCGCCGGCTCGATGTAGGGATCCAAACGGACGTAATTGTGGGTGCCCCACTTCCAGCTGTCACCGGAAATCAGGTCATCCACCCAGAACGATCCGTCCTCGTTGAAGTCATGATCACCCAGATTCAGGGAATCCAGGTCCAACCACACCGTTGCTTCGCGCGTGGCGTGCGTATCGGTGTTGATCACCACGATCACGGTGTCCGTGACCTCCTGACCGTCCTGCTCGACGGTCTTGGTCTTGGAGAACGCCACGATCGCGGAATCGGTGGTGGACTGCACGGTGAGGTTCTGCAGGTCACCCAACGCGGGGTGGTCCTTACGGATCTCGTTGAGACGCGTGATGTAGGGCGCCAGCGACTGTCCGCTCTCCACGGCACCCGCGAAATCGCGAGGACGCAGCTCGTACTTCTCGTTGTCCATATACTCTTCGGCACCCGGACGGGCCACGTGCTCGAACAGCTCATATCCCGCATATACGCCCCACAGCGGTGAAGCGGTCGACGCGAGCGCCGCGCGAACCTTGAAAGCTGCCGGTCCGCCGAACTGGAGGTACTCGGTCAGGATGTCCGGGGTGTTCACGAAGAAGTTCGGGCGATACGCGGAAGACGTCTCATGAGAGACCTCCTCCAGGTACTCCTCGATCTCTTCCTTGGTGTTACGCCACGTGAAGTACGAGTAGGACTGCTGGAAACCGGCCTTGGCCAGTCCCTGCATCATGGCCGGGCGGGTGAACGCCTCGGCCAGGAACACGGTGTCCGGGTGCTCCTCGCGCACGCGGGCAATGAGCCACTCCCAGAACCACAGCGGCTTGGTGTGCGGGTTGTCCACGCGGAAGATGTCCACGCCGTGGCTGATCCACAGTTCGACCACGCGCAGCACTTCGTGGGCCAGGCCCTGGGGGTCGTTGTCGAAGTTCAGGGGATAGATGTCCTGGTACTTCTTGGGCGGATTCTCCGCATACGCGATGGTGCCGTCCGCGCGGGTGGTGAACCACTGCGGGTGCTCCTTGACCCACGGGTGGTCCGGGGATGCCTGCAGTGCGAGGTCCAGGGCGACTTCCAGGCCCAGGTCGTGGGCGTGGGCCACGAACGCGTCGAAATCCTCGAAGGTTCCCAGGTCCGGATGAATGGCATCGTGGCCGCCCTCGGGCGAACCGATGGCCCACGGCGACCCCGGGTCCTGCGGACCGGCCTCGAGCGAGTTGTTGGGGCCCTTGCGGTGATCCCGACCGATCGGGTGGATCGGGGGCAGATAAGCAACGTCGAAGCCCATGTCCGCTGCGCGATCCAGCGCCTGAACCGCGGTCCTGAAATTGCCGGAAATCCACTGGCCCGCTTCCGCGTCCCACGTGGCACCCTCCGAACGAGGGAAGAATTCGTACCATGAGCCGCGGCCGGCCGCTTCTCGCTCGACCTCGATGGGGTACCGCTGAGACGAACTCAACAGGTCACGCAGCGGTCGCTCGGTGACGTAGGTCTTGACCTCGTCCGAGGTGCCCGCGGCCAGTCGGTCCTCCACTGACAGGCTCGTGTCGGCCATGCGGGCGGCAGCGTTCTCAAAGGCGCGTGATTCCTCAGCTGAGCGCGAGGATTCCTTGGAAGCCGCTTCAAAGAGCAACTGACCTTCCTTGAACATGAGTTCCACGTCCTGGCCGACACCGATCTTGATCTCGGCCGCGTGCAGCCACGTGTCGTACAGGTCCGACCAGCCCTCGATCGCAAAGCTCCAGCTGCCGACAGAACCGGGGCGGAGCAGCGCGTGGAAGCTGTCAGTGCCGGGTTCACCGGGGGTCATGGTCACGCGCTGGACCTCACGGCCCTGCGGGTCGTACAGGACGGCGCTCGCCCCCAGGGAGTCATGGCCTTCGCGGAATACGGTGGCGGACACCCGAATGTCCTCGCCGGGAATGGCGGTCGCGGGGAAACGCCCGCCCTCGACCACGGGGCTCACATCGGTGATGGGAATACGTCCGTAGACAAGGTCTGCGGAGGGGAATTCCGAAGTGTCTCCGGAGTCCGCTTCGCTTCCCAGTTCTGCGGTGCCGTGCTGTTCCGTGGGTTCACGATCCACCACGTCCTCCTCTTCCATGAGGTCGACTCGGGGCTGTTCGTCCTGCCGTTTCCCGGTTACTCCATCCGAGGAACGGGAGCGCTGAAATGACGGCGAGACGTCCGGTACACCCGAGGCGGGGACCGGCGCGTTCAAGCGGCTTCCTACATCAGGCCGGGCTGACCCGGCCTGGGGCATAGGTTCCTGCGGGTCGTTGGTGCGTGCGTGATGGCCAGTGGGCTGAGGATTCTGCTGCGACACGGATCTAACGTTAGCGACAATCCGCTCGATTCTTAAGGCCGACCATTCTTATGGCGTCATGGGAGTGTCCTAATCGGACTATGAAGTGGCGAGGGCCCGCGTGCCGGTAGGCTCGCACGTGTGAAGGCCATACGTAGATTCACCGTCCGCACTGTCCTGCCAGACTCCATCGCACCCTTGAGCCGGTTGGCCAAGAACCTGCGTTGGTCGTGGCACAAGCCCACCGAAGACCTGTTCGCCCATCTCAACCCGCGTGCCTGGGAAATCGTCCACGGTGACCCCGTGAAGCTTCTGGGTTCCCTCACCCGCGAAGAGATCCAGCAGATCGCCGAAGACCCCCAGACCGTTGAACAGATCAAGACGCTCGACGCCGATCTGACCAGTTACCTGACCCAGCCCCAGTGGTACCAGCGCACACAGACCGACGACGCCCCGGCCGCCATTGCGTATTTCTCCGCCGAGTACGGCATCACCTCTGTGCTGCCCCAGTATTCCGGTGGCCTGGGAATCCTCGCCGGCGACCACCTGAAGACCGCCTCCGACATGGGCATTCCCGTGGTTGGTGTGGGGCTGCTGTACCAGGCCGGTTACTTCAAGCAGTCGCTGTCCCAGGACGGTTGGCAGCAGGAAACCTACCCCGTACTCGATCCCGACGAAATGCCGTTGACCTTGCTGCGTGAGCAGGACGGAACCCCGGCACGGATTTCGCTGCCCCTGCCCAATTCCCGGTCACTGTCAGCACAGATCTGGCGCGCAGACGTGGGCCGTGTCCCGCTGCTGCTGTTGGATTCCAACATTCCCGAGAACGACGAACACGCCCGCAACGTGACCGACCGCCTCTACGGCGGCGGAAGCGATCACCGCCTGCAACAGGAACTACTTCTGGGCATGGGTGGCATTCGTGCCCTGCGCGCGTTCTCCCGCATCACCGGGGCTCCCGCACCCGAAGTCTTCCACTGCAATGAGGGCCACGCCGGTTTCCTGGGGATCGAACGGATCCAGGAATTGATGAACCCGCAGGATGGCTCCGAGCCCATGACCTGGAACGAGGCTCTCACCGCCGTTCGTTCCGCCACGGTGTTCACTACCCACACCCCGGTGCCGGCCGGCATCGATCGCTTCGATCGCGCGCAGGTCGAATACTTCGTCAACGCGGGGTTGACCCCCGCCGTTGCCACGGCGCACATCCTGGAATTGGGTGCCGAGAGCTACGAGGGTGGAGACCCCAGCAAATTCAACATGGCCGTCATGGGACTGCGGCTGGCCCAGCGGGCCAACGGTGTGGCCAAGCTGCACGGTGTAGTCTCCCGCGGCATGTTCCACGGCCTGTGGTCCGGGTTCGACACCGAGGAGGTTCCGATCACCTCGGTCACCAACGGCGTGCACACGCCGTCCTGGATCGACCCGGCCATGCGGGCCATCGCTGTGGACCCGCAGGAGAACGACCAGGACCCGGCCTCGCGCTGGCGCAAGATCTACCAGGCGGACGACAACGACCTGTGGCAGGTTCGCCGCGATCTCCGCGAGCGTTTGGTGCACGATGTCCGACGCCGCTTGCGCGCCTCGTGGAAGAAACGCGGCGCCGCCGATGCCGAGCTAGCGTGGACGGACTCCGTGCTGGACCCGGATGTGCTGACCATTGGTTTCGCACGCCGTGTGCCCACCTACAAGCGCCTGACACTCATGCTGCGTGATCCCGAGCGGCTCAAGAAACTGCTGCTGGATCCGGACAACCCCATTCAGTTGGTTGTGGCGGGTAAATCCCACCCGGCCGATGAAATGGGCAAGCGCATGATTCAGGACCTGGTGCGCTTCACGGATGACCCGGAGGTTCGCCACCGCATCGTGTTCCTGCCCAACTACGACATCGCCATGGCACGTGTGTTGTTCCCGGGATGTGACGTGTGGTTGAACAACCCGTTGCGCCCGCTCGAGGCGTGCGGTACATCCGGCATGAAGGCCGCCATGAACGGTGGACTGAACCTGTCCGTGTTGGACGGCTGGTGGGACGAAATGTATGACGGCCAGAACGGCTGGGCCATTCCCACCGCGGACAACAAAGCCAGCACGGACGAGCGCGATGACATCGAGGCCGCAGCCCTCTACGAGCTGATCGAGAACCACGTGGCACCTCGTTTTTACGGTGAAACAACGGATGACCCCGAGATCACGTCGGAGGAGATTCCCCACCAGTGGCTCGCAATGGTCAAGCACACGTTGGCCACCCTTGGCCCCAACGTGTCGGCCCGCCGCATGCTGACCGATTACGTGCAGAAGTTGTACGTACCGGCCTGCGTCTCCGGTCGTCGTTCGATTGCGGACAACGGCAAGGTGGCGCGTTCCACCTCGCGCTGGATCGAACGCGTTCGTCAGGCGTGGCCGCAGGTACACGTTGAGCATGTGGACGCCGAAGGTGTGCTGCAGGAACCCCAGATCGGTGACGAGCTGACCATCAACGCCTACATCAACCTGGGGTCGTTGAACCCGCAGGATGTCAAGGTGCAGGTCGGTTTCGGCCACGTGTCCGAATCGGATCACATCCACGAGCGCAGCTACGCCTATCTGGATCGGGTGACTGAGCTGGGCAACGGCCGTTTCTTGTTCAGTGGGGCCCTGACGATCGATCGCTCCGGCCCGTTCGGCTATACAGTGCGTGTACTGCCCTCCAACGAGGAGCTGGCAGGTCCGGCCGAGTTGGGGCTGGTGCGCAACGCTGCTTAGCGCGAGCGCCGTCGACTCACCGCCGACGAGCTGCTGAGAAGACCGCGGGCGCGGCACCCCAACAAGGGTGTCGCGCCCGCGGTTTTTGGCGTCAGCAGTCAGCCGTCAGGCTTCAGGCTTCAGGCTTCAGGCTTTAGGCGAGCGAGAACATCGCGATGCTCTGCGCCGGGACCCGGCACTCGTCTCCGCCGCTGAACTCTGCGCCCGCTCGTTCGTCGAGCTCGAAGTCCGTGGCCAGCACCAGTTCGTAGGACCCGCGGGTGACCGGGTAGCCCGCGGCGCACGTGGCCGGGGTCGACAGATCCTCGACTCCGGGCAGCGTCACGATGACCGGATCATTGGAGCCGTTGATGACGAAGGTTCCCGCCAGTTCGCCACCGCATGAACCCAGTACCACCTGAACGACCCTGGAGCCATCCGTTTGCCACAGCTCGGGGGTCATGGCGTGGCCGTCGGGTCCGTACCAGTACAGCAGAACGTCTTCCGGGCGAGCCGGAAAGTGACTGGGCTGGCTTGCCAGGAACGTCTTACGGATGGCGATCAACCGCCGGGTGGTCTTGAGCATGGACCGCCGCCACGGTGTGAGCTTCCAATCGACCCACGAGATGCGGTTGTCCTGGCAGTAGGCGTTGTTGTTGCCGCCCTGACTGCGGAGCAACTCGTCCCCGGCCGTGATCATGGGAACACCCTGCGACACCAGCAACGTGGCCATCATGTTCCGCACCGTCTTGGCACGCGCCGTCCTACGCGCCACGTTGTCCGACACACCTTCTTCACCGTGGTTCCACGAGTGGTTGTCGTTGGTGCCGTCTGCGTTGTTCTCCAAGTTGGCTTGGTTGTGCTTGCCGTCGTAGGCCGTGAGGTCGTACATCGTGAAGCCGTCATGGGCGGTCACGAAGTTCACGGAAGCCAGCGTGGTGCGACCATCGGGTGCGAACATGTCCGCCGAGCCGGAGATGACTCCGGCAAGACGGGCGGCATTGCCGCCGCCGCCCCCGCGGGCCATGGTGCGCTGACCGGAGAGCCAGAAATTGCGCACGGTGTCACGGTAGGTGTCGTTCCAGTCCGCCCAACCGGTCGGGAAGCGTCCGGTCTGCCAACCCCCGGCTCCCACGTCCCACGGTTCCGAGATCATGCGTATGCCCTGCAGCACGGGATCTGCGGCGACGGCCACGAAGAACGGGTGATTGCGGGTGAAGTGATGGTTCTCGTCCCGCCCGAGCTCCGGGGCGAGGTCGAAGCGGAACCCGTCGATGTGGCACTCCGTGACCCAGTAGCGCAGTGAGTCCAGTGCCATGCGGACCACCTGCGGGTCCGCGAAGTTCACCGAATTCCCGCAGCCGGTCACGTCCACGTAATTGCCGTGGGTGTCATGACGGTAGTACTGCCGGTCCCCCAGCCCGCGCCAACTGTAGGCGGGTTCTTCGCTTCCGCCCTCGGCGGTGTGGTTGTAGACCACGTCCAGGAACACTTGAATTCCAGCACCGTGCAGCGCGTCCACGGCGTGCTTGAACTCATTGAGGACGGCGGTGGGACCTGCGTCTTGCGCGGCACGCGTGGCATACCCGAAGTGCGGGGTGAAGAAACTGAGGGTGTTGTACCCCCAGTAATTACTGAGCCCGTTCTTGGTGAGATGGGGCTCGTCCAGGTGAGCGTGCACGGGCAACAATTCAATGGCAGTGATGCCCAAATCCTGCAGATACTTGAGGATCACGGGATGCGCGAGCCCGGCGTAGGTGCCCCGCACCTCTTCGGGGAGGTCCGGGTGGAGCATGGTGAGGCCCTTGGCGTGGGCTTCATAAATGATGGTGTCCCGCCACGGAATGCTGGGACGGCCGGGGTTCTCCCAGTGGTAGTTCTGGGCGACCACCTGGGACACGTACTTTCCGCCGTACGCGTCAGGGCCGGGATTCATGACGGTCGGCGGAGGACTCACCCTGGTGAGTCCGCGGCCGTAGGGGTCCAGCAAGATCTGTTCCCTGGACGGGTCCGGAGTGCGCTTGGCCGTGGTCGAGAAGGGGACGAATCCGTAACGGGTGCCCTCGGGCATGGCGGGGCACACGTCTACATCGAGCATCTCCGCGCGCTCGACCTCGCCGTCTCCGTGCAACGGGGGTGGCACCGTTCCGTAATGGATGCCGTGGTTGTGCCCCTTGAGGCGGTGACGACGCCACGTGCCACCCGGGCGCTGATACACCAGTTCGAGCTCGTCGATTCCCGGTGCGTAAACGGCCACGTTGGCGCTGCCGTCCCCGGACAGCGATGGGTGAACCCCCAGCGGATAACTACGCGCTTGCACGTCTGCGCGACACTTCGTAGAGCGTGATGCCCACCGCCATGGATGCGTTCAGCGACTCCATGGTGGAGTCAATGGGAATCGACACGATCGCGTCGCAGTGCTCGGTGACGAGGCGGGACAGCCCCTTACCTTCCGAACCGACCACCACGATCAGCGGCTCGGTCGCGAGGTTCAGTTCGGGCAGTTGCACGTCACCGCCGCCGTCCAGACCCACCACGAAGTAGCCGGCCTTTTTGCAGTTCTCGAGCGTGCGGGTCAGATTGCTCGCTTTGCTCACGGGCACCCGTGCTGCTGCACCGGCGCTGGTCTTCCACGCGGTGGCGGTCACTGCGGCGGAGCGGCGTTCCGGAAGGATCACGCCGTCACCGGAGAATGCTGAGACGCTGCGAATGATCGCGCCCAGGTTGCGCGGGTCGGTGATGCCGTCCAGCGCGACGAAGAGCGGCGCCTTGGACTCCGGGTCCTTGGGATCGTACCGGCGGATCACTGCGGCCGCGTGCTCGTCCGCGTCGCGGTAGTCGTAGGGCGGAACCTGCAGCGCCACGCCCTGGTGAACAGCGTCCGAGGTGAGTCGGTCCAGCTCCGAGCGGGAGGCTTCCAGCGTGGGAACATTGCGCTCGGCGCACATCTGAAGAATGTCCTTGACGCGGTCGTCCACCTCGATCTTGGTGGCCACGAACAGAGTCTTGGCGGGCACGTTGGAACGCAAGGCCTCGAGCACCGAGTTGCGGCCCGTGACCAGGTCCTCCTTGATGGGGCCCTTGCCCGCACGAGTCGGCCGGTTGTGCGAGGTCTGCTGCTTGCGTGCGGCAGCCTGCTTGGCCTTGTAGGCCTTGTGATACACGCGGTCCTCGGCCTTGGGGGTGGGGCCGCGACCCTTCAGTGCCTTGCGGCGTTGCCCACCGCTGCCCACGACGGCGCCCTTCTTGTTCTTGCGAACGGCTCCGGGTCGATTGGATTGGGCCATGGTTGTCTACTCCGTGTCTCTCACGGGTGTACGGCGCTCTCGCCGCCCCGAGGTGGTCAGCGATCTATGTGTCAGTTTAGGGCAGTGACCGGGTCAGACCGACCACGCGGAACCCTGGGCTCCGTCCTTCACGACCACGCCCGCATCGGCGAGCTGATCGCGGATCTGATCGGCGAGTGCCCAGTCTTTGTCCGCGCGCGCCTGTGCCCGCTGTTCCAACAGCTGGCGGACCAGGGAATCCAGTGCCTGGTGCTCGGCACCTCCGCCGGCCCCGCTGCCGTTAAGGTTCATGAGCTGCAGGAGTCCGAGCACCTCGGACATGGCAGCCACGGCGCGAACCGGCGCGGCGGCGTCGTCGACATCACCCGAAGCCAGCGCGCCGTTGGCGGCGCGCACCGTCTCGTGCAGCACCGCGAGCGCCTGGGGGACGTTGAGGTCTTCGTCCATGACGCGCGTGAAATTCTCGGGGACGTCCTCCGGCTGCCAGTCGAGGCTCAACCCCGCGGCGCGCGCGGCGACCAGGACGGCTTCCGCGCGTTCGACGGCCGACGTCGCTTCCTGCAGTGACGTGGGCCGGTAGTCCAGGACCGAACGGTAGTGGGCTTGCCCCAGGTAGTAACGCACGGCCAACGGGCGTGCCTCGGCGAGCATCTGTTCGGGCGAAACCGTGTTGCCGATGGACTTGGACATCTTCTCGCCCTGGTAGGTGACCAGTCCGTTGTGGAGCCAGAAGTTCGCGAACTCCTGACCCGCCGCGGTGGACTGGGCCAGCTCGTTCTCGTGGTGCGGGAATCTCAGGTCCAGGCCGCCACCGTGGATATCGAAGTGCGTGCCCACGTACTTGGCTGCCATGGCCGAGCATTCGAGGTGCCAGCCGGGACGCCCCTTGCCCCACGGCGAATCCCATCCGGCGGTCTCCGGCTCGTCCGCCTTGTGACCCTTCCACAGGGCGAAGTCTCGGGGGTCACGCTTGCCGCGGGGATCTGCGTCCGGAGCATCCTGCATGTCGTCGACACGCTGGCGCGTCAGTTCGCCGTAGCGCGGCCACGAACGCACGTCGAAGTAGACGTCGCCGGAATCGTCCTGAGCCGGATAGGCGTGGCCGTCATCAATGAGCTTCTGAATGAGCGCGTGCATTTCCGGGATGTGACCGGTGGCGCGCGGCTCGTAGGTGGGGGCGGCGATGCCCAGAGCGGCATATGCATCGCCGAAAACGCGTTCGAAGCGATAGGCCAGTGCCCACCATTCTTCGCGCGGGTGGTTGCCCGCGTAATCGGGGTCGAAGGACGCCGCGGAGTTCACCAGAATCTTGTCGTCGATGTCCGTGACGTTGCGGACGGTGGTCACCTTGTAACCGCGGAAGGCGAGCCAGCGTGCGAGCTGGTCGAACACGAGCGCGGAACGCACATGCCCGATGTGCGGCGCCCCCTGCACCGTGGCACCGCAGTAGTACAGCCGGGCCTCGCCCGGGTACACAGGTTCAAAGTCTTTAACGGTTGCTGAGGCGGTGTCGTAGAAGCGCAAAGTCACCCGCCCAGTCTAGCCGCGCGGAACCACGAGGGCGGTCGCAACGGCGGCCAGCCCCTCGCCGCGGCCGGTCAGTCCGAGGGCGTCCGTGGTGGTTGCGCTCAGATGCACCCGCGCGCCGGCTGCCTTGCTGAGTACCGTGGCGGCTTCTTCTCGACGGGGCGAGAATTTGGGCCGGTTCCCGATCAGCTGCACCGAGATATTACCGACGTCGTACCCGGCCTCCCGCACGATGGCTGCGGCTTCGCTCAGGATCCGCTCTCCCGACGCGCCCGCCATGTCCGGGCGATCCGTGCCGAAGTGCACCCCCAGGTCGCCGATGCCGGCCGCCGAGAACAACGCGTCAGCGGCGGCGTGGGCCACCACATCGCCGTCCGAGTGGCCCGTGAGACCGCGCTCCCCTGGCCAGTGCAGACCTGCCACCCACAAAGGTGTCCCCTCCGGACCGAAGGCGTGGACGTCCACGCCGATGCCGGTGAGTTGAAGTTGGCCGGCTTGCGGCAACGAGGATTCGGGTTGTTCGTTCATGAGTCCATCATCTCCGATGTTTCCTGTGGGACCCTACTCACCGATCGTCCAGGGCCGGCACGAGCGTTGAATTATCGAGCAAGCTCTTCCAGGACAGCGCGGGCGGTGATCAGATCGAAGGGGCGCGTGATCTTGAAGGACTCTTCGTCCCCGGCCAGGAACGTCACGGGCACCTCCGGGGTGAAACGTTCAATGAGAGAGGCGTCATCGGTGATGCCCTCAGGATCCTCCGCACGGTCCACGGGGGTCAGTGCTCCTTGCTCATCGCGCTCAAGGAGACCGGCCTGCAGGTTTACATCCACCAGGAGTTGGGCCTCGAAGCCCTGCGGAGTCTGCACCGCACGCAGCCCGGATCGATCCACGGTTCCCGTGCTGTGGCCCTGAGCATCCACCCCACGAACCGTGTCGGTGACGGGAAGGACGGGGACCACCGCGCGTTCACCCGACGCGAGGGCGGCGACCACCGCGGAAGTGACCCGCGTGGGCACGAGGCAGCGAGCGGCGTCGTGAACCAGCACGAACCGAGAGTCGGAACCCAGCGCGGCCAGGCCGCACGCAACCGACTGCGCTCGCGTAGCTCCGCCGGTGACCGGGCGGGCCCCGTGCGCTGCCGCGACGTCGCTCAACCCAGAATCCCCGGCGGGCACCGTAACGATGATGTCCGCACCGGGAGCTGCGCGCGCCACCGATTCGAGAGCGATCTCGAGAATGGGGCGCCCGGCCACGGGTACCAACGCCTTGGGCATCCCGTATCCCAGACGCGTGCCGGAACCCGCGGCCACCACAATGACTGCGAGCCCGTCCTCAAAGGACGGGCTCGCGGAAAAATCAGTCGATGTCATACGAGTCGGAGTGACCCTGAATCAAGCGGCCAGGATGTCGTCGAGGCGCTTCTCGGCTTCTTCCTCGTCGATCTCCTTGGCCAGAGCGAGCTCCGACGTGAGGATCTGACGGGCCTTGGCCAACATGCGCTTCTCGCCAGCCGACAATCCACGACCCTGATCACGACGCCACAGGTCACGAACGACCTCGGCAACCTTGAGGACGTCGCCGGAAGCCAGCTTCTCCAGGTTTGCCTTGTAACGGCGGGACCAGTTGGACGCCTCTTCAGCATCTTTGGCCTGCAGAACGGAGATGACTTCCTTGAGTCCCTCCTCGTCAACGACGTCTCGCACTCCCACGAGGTCCACGTTGTCAGCGGGCACCTCGATCATCAGATCGCCCTGCGTGACCTTCAGACGCAGATACATTTTCTCTTCGCCCTTGATGGTGCGCGTCTTGATCTCTTCGATCGTTGCGGCACCGTGGTGGGGGTAGACAACCGTCTCGCCAACCTCAAAAACCATGTACACAAACCCCTTTCAGCCTTTCGATTCTACCACGGTGTATGATTCGCCGCGTTCTACCTCACATCGCCCGGATACCGCGCGAAAGGGTCGCGGTTCGCATTCCTGCGCGAGCCCCGCTACCCGGTTGTCGCGCCGTTGGTGTGGCCGACGGCGCGTGCGTGTCACGAGGCGCGGATGCAGACGTTGCGTCGCCAAAACGTTAGACTTGCGGCAGATATCTGACACATCGTCTTAGAGCCCGAGGAGTTCGTGCCGTGAAGAACGCCGCCCGCAAGAAGCTGCAGCACTTTGGTTTGGGTGCTACTGCGGCCGCTGCATTGTTGACCGCAACCGGTTGCGGGTACGTCAGCCCTCAGGCCACCGCAGACGAGTACGCCCCCTCGGACGGCATCCAGTCCGATCTGGGTGACGTAAAGGTGCGCAACTTCATGATCCTCGCGGAGGACGCTGATTCCGAGGGTCGTATCATCGGCACCGTGGTCAACGACGGTTCCGAGCCCGCCACCCTCTCGATAGACGCCAACGGCGCCACCGCTGAGGTCGAGGTTCCCGCCAACGATTCCGTGGTGCTGGAGAAGTCCGAACCCGTGACCATCGATCAGGCCGGAGCAGAACCGGGACTCATGGTTGAGACCGAGCTCGAGGCGGACGGCCAGTCCTCGACAAACTCCGTGCCGGTCCTGGACCACACGTACCCCCGCTACGCATCCCTGATACCCGGTGGTGCACCGTCCACCCCGGCCAACCCCTCCAACACTCCCAAGGCCGAGTCAGAAGAGGGCGGTCACTGACCGTACTGACGCTTTGACAGACTGAGGGCCGCATCCCGTGTGAACTGACCCCCGGGAGTTGGACTGAGTAATTCGGTTCCAACTCCCGGGGGTCAGTTCATGGGGAAGCAG
>NZ_JAVKPR010000035.1:0-20062 GCF_040980905.1 Kocuria sp. CPCC 205235 | reverse complement strand
ACTACATCGCCCGCAGCCTGCTCGAGGCCGGCGGCTTCAGACCGCAACTACACCCTCGATTGTGAAGAGCCGGTTTGAGTCGGCCATCTCCCTCAGCGGGCACCGCCGCATCCGCTAACTCTTTGAGCCGCCGCGACAACCGATACACATCCACCACTCGCATGAGTCCAGAGAACCAAGTGGCCACCTGTCGCGCGCCTCCAGCGCACGGCATTGTGCATTTCGGCGGATCCTTGGCACGTTCGCGATGGCTTGTGGAGTCCACGCAGCACGGGTAAGGCGATACCCGGTGCCCGTCACCTTGCTGGTAATAAAAGGCCACTCATGGGAAGGTGTGCCCCAGCTAAAACTCGACGACAGAGACCAACGAGACCGAGTGTGCTGGTCGATTTCGGCCTCCGCTTACGCGCTTTTTATTCGTTTTACTCGCGTTCATCAGTGCACGGTCTCCGAGGGGCACATACTCTCCGAAAACCGTGTACTGGTGCACTGCTTCGAGGGAAAGCGGGCCGAGACAGCGCAAAACCCGTCCACTGGTCAACGGTTCTACGGGAGTATGTCCTCCCCGAAGAACGTCTCTCAGTGAACGGGTTTCGGTGACCGAGTTGTCGTGAAGCCGATCATTGGAGCTTCAGCCGGATCACTCATCCTCACCAACATTCACGGCCCGGCAAGGCGGTTCAATCGCTGTGGCTAGGACTTCCGCTCGCTCCGCTCGGGTTTTACTCGTGCGTGAAGTTGGCCTTGCGCTTCTCACTGAAGGCGGTCATGCCTTCCTTCTGATCGGCGGTGGAGAACAAGCCGTGGAACACTCGACGCTCGTACTGCACACCCTGCTGGAGAGTGGTTTCGTAAGCTGCATTCACGGCCTCGACGGCGTGCTGAGCAACAGGCTTGGAGAGCCCGGCAATGGTGCGAGCGACGTCGTTGGCGGTGTCCAATAGCCGGTCGGCGGGGACCACGCGAGCAACCAGGCCGGAACGCTCGGCTTCCTCGGCGTCCATCTGACGGGCGGTGAGAATCATATCCATGGCCTTGGACTTGCCGATGGCGCGGATCAGTCGCTGAGTGCCACCCATGCCCGGGATGACGCCCAGGTTGATCTCTGGCTGACCGAACTTCGCGGTGTCCGCGGCGATGATCAGGTCGCACATCATGGCGAGCTCACAACCGCCACCCAAGGCATAACCGGAAACGGCGGCGATCTTGGGGGTGCGCAGACGGGCAAAAGCATCCCACGGGGAGAAGAAGTCCACGCGGTACATCTCGGCGGCGGACTTGGTGGCCATTTCCTTGATGTCGGCACCCGCGGCGAAGGCCTTCTCGGAACCGGTCAGGATGATCGCGCCGATATCCGGGTCGCGGTCGAGCTCGGTGGCGGCGGCAACCACATCGTTCATAGTTTGCTCGTTCAAGGCGTTGAGCGCCTTGGGCCGGTTCAGGGTGATCACGCCGACGCGCCCGTCACGGCTCACCAAAATGGTCTCGTACTCGGTGTTTTCGCTCATGTGACCAGCATCTCATGTGGTCCTTGACCCAACCTTGTGAAGCAAAGTGTGAAGACATGTCACGCCCCGGAAACATGCCGGTACTACCATGTCGGCATGCGCGAATTGCAGGCTCAAATCATTTCCGAACTCGGCGTGAAACCACAGATCGATCCGGCATCCGAGGTCGATCGCCGAGTGGACTTCTTGTGTGACTACGTCACGGCCACACACACCAAAGGTTTCGTCCTGGGAATCAGCGGGGGCGTGGATTCCACACTGGCTGGCAAGCTGGCTCAGATGGCCGTTGAGAAGCTCCGGGCCGACGGCGGAGACGCCCAATTCATGGCGATGCGCCTGCCGCACGGAGTGCAACACGACGAAGCCGACGCCCAGGCCGCGCTGGCTTTCATCGAGCCCGACCGCACCATCACCTACGACATCGCTCCGGCAGTGCGCGGTTTCGAAGAGGCCTACGAGTCGGCCACCGGGACGGAACTGACCGATTTCACGCGAGGTAATACCAAGGCGAGAGTGCGTATGACGGCCCAGTACGCCGTCGGCGGGGACAACAATCTGTTGGTGATCGGAACGGACCATGCCGCGGAGTCGGTGACCGGGTTCTTCACCAAGTTCGGCGACGGCGGCGCGGATCTGCTGCCGCTGGGTGGCCTGAACAAACGGCAGAACCGGCAATTGCTCGAGTACCTGGGCGCGCCGGAACCGTTGATTTCCAAGGCGCCCACCGCAGATTTGCTCGACGACAACCCCGGCCGCACGGACGAGGACGAACTGGGGCTGACGTACAACGACATCGATGACTTCTTGGAGGGCAAGGAGATCGCCGCCGACGTCTCCGAGCGGTTGGAGACGATTTACTTGCGCTCACGCCACAAGCGCACCGTGCCGGTGACCCCGGCGGATGACTGGTGGCGCTGACTGCCACTGCTGAATGATCGGTGGCACCGACCGCACGACAGTGTTGAGATCAGAGGATCGGGCGTAGCGGAATCAAGACAGTTTCGGCGAACCGCGCCATCGGGTGACGGTCACGCCAGCGCGGTGAGCTGAGGATCTCACAGTGCTCGGAGTCGGCTTCGAAGACCTTTTCCATCTCCGCCGCGAAGTCCGGGTCCACGATTTCCACGTTCGTCTCGTAGTTGAACGAGAGCGACAAACGGTCGATGTTGGCGGTGCCCACGGTGGACCATTCGCCGTCGATTGTCGCCGTCTTGGCGTGGATCATGGATGCGGCGTACAACAGGATGGTCACGCCGACATCCAGGAGCTGACCGTAGAACCCGCGGGACACCCAGTCGGCGAGAATATGGTTTGAATCCTTAGGAACCATGACGCGCACGTCCACGCCGCGTTTTGATGCCCCAATCAGGGCCTCAAGAATCTGCTGATCGGGAATGAAGTACGGCGTGGTGATCCAGATGTGATCATTGGCGCGCTCAATGGCGCTCAGGTATAGGTGCCGAATTGGATACACCAGTTGCACCGGCAGATTGGCGGCAACCCGGACCTCCGGGTCCCAGTTCTGCGGAGGCACCCATTCAATCTGGTCCTCCGGGTGACGACCCTCGTTCCACACGCGGGCAATCGAATTGCGCAGCCCCCATACGGCCGGGCCCACTTCGCGCACGTGGGTGTCCCGCCACTGGTTGGCGTACATCGAACCAATGTTGTAGCCACCCACGAAGCCGATGTTGTCATCCACCACCAGGATCTTGGAATGGTTGAACCCGCTGTATCGCAGCAGCCCTCGCCACCATTTGCGGCGCACGGCCGGCATCCGGAACACATGGACTTTGTCCGAGAACGTATAGAAAGAATTGGGAATCACCAGGTTGGCAAAGCCGTCATAGATGACGAAGACTTCGACACCGCGATCGGCCGCCGCGTTGAGGGCATCCAGGAACCGCTGACCCACTTCATCGTTCTTCCAGATGAAGGTCTCCATGTGGATGGATTCCTGGGCTCCGTTGATGGATTCGAGCATGTCGTCGTACACGCTGTCACCCGAGGTGTAGATGTTCAGTTCGGAATCCTCGACCTGCGCCGTGAACGTACCCGGGCGAGGGGCCTCGCGGACCTTACGATTGCGGCGCTTCCACCAGTCCAATCCGGCCAGCGAAGCGATCACCGTGGCCTGTGCGGCAGCCAAGGAACCGGCTGCAACCACCCCCGTCTTGAACAGGAGTGAACGTCCCTTGCGGTGGGCTACGGCGGCTCTGGTCTTCATGCGTCCAGCCTACTTGGCCTGGCTCCGCGAGCGCCCAGGGTGGGACCCACCGCGTGCCAGGTCGGTATCCAATGGCGCTGAAATTTACTTACCACGGAATGCGTTAGTACCGGTGTGAGCACACACGAGCACTTTTTCCTGGACAAGTCCGACCCCGGTAGCTGGCGAGCCATCAACGCGTTCTCCCGCAAGGTGGCCGCAGCAAACGAGGAAGCCGACATCCCGCGTTCCATCACGGAGCTTCTCAACGTGCGGGTCTCGCAGATCAACGGCTGCGCCTACTGCCTGAACATGCACGTGCGCCAAGCACGTGAGGCGGGCGTGACCGATCAGCAGTTGGCGGTGCTGCCGGCCTGGCGAGACACCCAGGTGTTCAGCCCGCTGGAACGCTCCGCCCTGACCATTGCGGAAGCGACCACCGAACTGGACCATTCCACGCTGCACCAAGATCTGACCACCGCCCGGGAAACCCTGACGGACAAGCAGTTCTCCGCGCTGCAGTGGTCAGCGATCGCGATCAACGCCTTCAATCGAATTTCCATCCTGTCCGGCCACCCGGTGCGCGCCAAGCGCAGCGAGTAGTAGTCAGCACACGGTTATAGAAGACAGCCATGACCGAACCGAACAACATCACGGTCCGCAACAATCCGGACCGCCACCGCTTCGAACTCCTGGACGGGGACACCGTGATCGGTGAATCCCACTACACGGCGCATCAGGACGCTGACCGTGCGGAGCGGATTTTCTACCACACCGTGGTGGACGACTCGTACGGTGGCCAGGGCCTTGCAGCGGTTCTGACCAAGCAGGCACTGGGTGAAACCGTGGCCGAGGGGTTGGCCATCGTGCCGGTGTGCCCGTACGTGAAGCTGTGGGTGCGGAAGAACGATGACTACGCGAGCGACGTCGTCACCGTGAAGCCCGAGCACTTACAAGCGCTCGCCGCGCTGGGCGGAAAGTGAACGCGCGCCAAGTTTCCTGCAAGGGCCCGCGGCTCGCTACGGTGGTGTCATGAGAATCGCCACGTGGAACGTCAACTCCATCCGAGCCCGCGCCGATCGCATCGAAGCGTGGTTGGACCGCTCGGACGTGGACGTGTTGGCCATCCAGGAGACCAAGGCCAAGGACGAGAACTTCCCGTGGGAGTTGTTCGAGTTTGCCGGTTACGAGGTGGCGCATTTCGGGCTGAGCCAGTGGAACGGTGTGGCCATTGCCTCACGCGTGGGTCTCAAGGACGTGGAACGCACCTTCCCCGACCAGCCCGTGTTCGGCAAGGGCAAACAGGAGCCGATCCAGGAAGCCCGCGCCATGGCTGCGACCTGCGGCGGAGTGCGTGTGTGGTCTCTGTATGTACCTAACGGCCGCGGCCTGGACGACCCGCACATGCCTTACAAACTCGAGTGGCTGCGCATCCTCAAGGATCATGCCAAGCAGTGGGTCAAGGATGATCCAGAGGCGCAGATCGCGCTGGTGGGTGACTGGAACGTGGCCCCCCAGGATGAGGACGTCTGGGACATCGAATTTTTCAAGGAGAACGGTTTCACCCACGTCTCCGAGGGCGAGCGCGCGGCGTTCAACGCGTTCATCAGCGACGCCGGTTTCATGGACGTGGTCCGCCCCCGCCATCCGGGCCCCGGCGTCTACACGTACTGGGACTACACGCAGTTGCGCTTCCCCAAGAAGGAAGGCATGCGCATCGACTTCCAGCTCTGCTCCCCCGCCCTCGCTGCGCGGGTCACGGACGCGTGGATCGACCGTGAGGAGCGCAAGGGCAAGGGTGCCTCGGACCACGCTCCCGTGGTTATTGAGATCGACTGAGTCATGACCTTGGTGAACGTGGGTACGGCGTTTAGGGGGATCATTGGTCCTCCCATTCGTTTCGCGCTGCGCATTTACGTCCCGCAGGAGGAGCTCGACGCGGAGTACGCTCCCGCCATCCCGCGTGCCCTGGACCCCTTCGAGGGCGGGGTTCACGAACTCACGGAACAGCTGTCCCGCCTGGCCGATCCTTCCGACACCCCGCTGCCTCCCGCGCGCGAACCACTATGGACCATCCCGTTCTCCGCCGCCCCCGCTGCTGAATCACGGTTCGTGGGTGGCATGGGCGACTTCCCGGTCTTCCACGCGCCCCAGCGGCTGCGCCGTTCCCTTCGGTTGTTCTCCGACGCCACGATGAACGACGGCGCTCAGCTCCTTCCGCTATTGGTTCCGGAAAAGAAGGTCCGGGACGCCGCGCGGGAGATTTCCGGGGAGCTCTTCGAACCGCTGTACACCCGCGAGTCGGCCTATGTGGTCCCCTTGGCGTGGTTCGCGGCGTTCGCCATGGAGGACCGTGTGGTCTCATCGCATGCCGGTCACGAGGTGCACCGGCTCATCGCACCCGCCGACACCGCCGCCCGGCGTGTGATCCAGGGTGCGCAGATCGTCGAGGACACCGCCCTGGCCTCTGCCGATCCCAACGCTGATGAGCTGTCCGAGGAGGCCCAACAGGCCAAGGCGTTCGCGGATGATCTAACTCGGTTGGGCCGCTGGCTCGGAACCTTCAGCCCCGCCTCCCTCGTGTGCCTGGACTACGGCTCGTTGGCGGATCGGATCCAGCCCGACGAGAGCCCCCGGGACATGGAGGACGCCATCGAACTCCTCCGTGCCGGCGATCAAGGTGCCGCCACGGCCGCCCTGCGCCGGATCTTCCAACGGTGGTCGCCGCTGGCGCACTTGCAGTCGGCGAATTAGGGCGATTAGGCCGGTTGACAGTCTCCGGACCTGGTTCATAGGCCAGTTCATAGCTCGGGGCGTAACGTCATGTGAGGGAAATGCAACGGCCGAGTTTGATGTGAGGAAAGTGTCCAGAACTGGCCAAATTCTTGCAGTTTCCTCCCCTGAGACTTCATTGATGCGCTTTCCTCACCTGAGACTGCCTTGGGTCATGCGGTCGCCCCGGTCATTAGGTCGCACGCGCCGCAGCTCCCTCAGAGGACAATGACTGACGACGACGACGTCGCGCGGCGCACCCGTTCGACCCACTTCCATCTCCGGTCGGGCTCCTCAAGATCGCCCTTGACCAGCAGCGTGAGGTCCCATCCGCTGTCCCGGATGAGCGCGAACCGGTACATCTCGTCCCGGTAGTCATCTACTTCCTCCGCATGGACACGACCGTTGTATTCGACTGCCACCTTTACCTCTGGCCAAGCCAGATCCAGATAAAACGTTCGCCCGTTGACTTCCACCGGGTAGTTGAGGTGGGGCGGCGGCAGGCCTTCATGAAGTGCGATCATGCGCGTTAGGGTTTCCATGGCCGAAAAGCAGGATTCCTGGGCTTCTCGCAATCCTCTACGCACGGCATTCACGGCCAGAGCATGCGGCGGCAGATGGCTCAGGCACTCTTCGATCACAGTTCTCGGAAGTTCAGCCGTGACACCGGTACCTGGAATCGTGAATTGCCAGGACATCATCGCGTCCAAACAGGCGATGATGCGCCAGTGCGACAGCCTTGGGGCAACGACCACCAGCGCTTCCACAGGATGTGTAACTCGGCTACCCCAGGGGCCTTCAAAGCTGCTTAGTCCCATCGACTTTGAGAACTTGATCCCCTCAGCAACCGTCTGATTGCGCGCACCTGACCACCGCAAATGGGCCGTCTCGCGTTCGCCCAAGATGTCCCGCATGACTCGTGGAAGTGGCATCTTGAGCGACTGATGAACCCAAGGATCGGTATAGCCCACGGGTATCTTCAAGAGATCCAAGGCATTGAAACCGGTCACGGCAAGTGTCGATCCCGGGGCGCCCAGGTGCTGTTGCAACAACAGCGACCGCTCCACCGCGGTGAGTGGCTCGGGATGCATTGCCCAGAGACCTTTGGTCACTCTTTGAACTCCGGGTTTGGTCATCAGCTGCGAGGCGCGGTTGCCAGTTTGGCCCGTGCGGAGCACCACCGGACGATCCCCGAACTTCAACGGCTTTTGTCGATACAGCATGATCGGACTCTAGAGAACGCCGCTCGGGCGGGTCGGAAGTTATCCACAGTCACTCCTCTAAGCGTTCTCCACAGGACTCAATTTCAGCTGGAGAGCTCTCCTGAGCTGGCGACATCACCCTCAAATAGGCGCGTGCTAGTGAAGCAGTGAGGATTGGAGGTGAATCCCAAGTGAGGAAAATGAAGGTGTCCAGTGTGGTGTGAGGGAAATGCTCAGAACAGGCCAACTTTCTGCATCTTCCTCACCTAAGACTTCTCGGCTGCATTTTCCTCACATCATGCTGAAACAGGCCGTCTCATCGACACCGGAAGTGACAGGCCCGTGCCACAGCGCAGTCCCCTCCGCTCAGCTCCACCGCAGCCACCCCGGTGTCCTGGCCTCACCCCACGATTTCCCCTCCACCCCGCAGGCTGACTAGCGTTGGAGTGTGTCTGAAGAATCAGTAATCCCACGTCAGAAGTCCGGTACCGAGTGGTGGCGGGACGCCGTGATCTACCAGGTGTATCCGCGCTCCTTCAAGGACTCCAACGGGGACGGGATGGGCGACTTGGGCGGTGTGACCGAGAAACTTCCCTACCTCAAGCAGCTCGGTGTGGACGCGGTGTGGCTGTCGCCGTTCTATCTGTCCCCTCAGCATGATGCTGGCTATGACGTGGCGGATTACCGCACCATCGACCCGCGCTTCGGCACCCTTGACGATTTCGAGCGGATGAAGGACCAGGCCCACGAACTGGGGCTCAAGATCATCGTGGACCTGGTGCCCAACCACACCTCCGAGGATCACGAGTGGTTCCAGGCGGCACTCGCCTCACCGATCGGTTCACCGGAGCGCGCCCGCTATATGTTCCGCAACGGCAAGGGTGAGAACGGCGAGCTGCCGCCGAACAATTGGAAGTCCCTGTTCGGCGGCCCCGCGTGGTCCCGTATCGATGACGGCCAGTGGTACCTCCACCTCTTCGACTCGTCACAACCGGACCTGAACTGGGAGAACCCGGAAATCTGGGAAGAGTTCCGCAGCGTCCTGCGCTTCTGGCTGGACCGCGGAGTGGATGGCTTCCGCGTGGACGTCGCCCACGGCATGGTCAAGGCGGAAGGACTCCCTGATTGGGACGAGCAGGTCCACATGGTCGAAGGCACGGACGTCGATGAAAAAGGTCACGCCGAAAAGACCATGGACACCGGCCCGTACTTCGATCAGGACGGTGTGCACGAGATCTACCGCGATTGGAACCAGGTTCTGGCCGAGTATCCTGGCGAGCGCATGCTCGTGGTGGAAGCGTGGATCGGCCCGGCAGAACGGTTGGCGTTGTACGTCCGCCCGGATGAGGCGCAGCAGGCGTTCAACTTCGACTTCCTGATCGCCGGTTGGGACCGCGACCGGATGCGCAACGCCATCACGGATTCCCTGCGCGTGAACCAGGCGGTGGGTGCGCCGTCCACGTGGGTGCTCTCCAACCACGACACCGTCCGCCACGCCTCTCGCTACGGTTTAAGCTCCCGCACCGCCTACCCCAACGGCATCGGGGCGGAGGACGAGCAGCCCGACGCCGCCCTGGGTCTCCGCCGCGCCCGCGCCGCCGCACTCGTGGAGCTGTCCCTGCCGGGTTCGGCCTACGTCTACCAGGGCGACGAACTGGGCCTGCCTGAGCACACCACTCTGGACGCCGAGAGCCGCGAGGACCCCACCTTCTTCCGTACCGAGGGTCAGGAATTGGGGCGCGACGGCGCTCGTGTGCCCCTCCCCTGGTCCCCCGTGGGCGACGGGCTGGGCTTCGGCCCGAATCCGTGGTTGCCGCAGCCGGAGACCTTCGAGAACATCACGGTGGACCACCAGCTGGGCAACCCGCAGTCCGTGCTGAATCTCTACAAGAACGCCCTGCGCATCAGGCACGAACTGGCACTGGGTCGCGCCGAGTTCGAGTGGGACCCCATGAGCGAGCAGAACACTCAGATTCTGGCCTATCGCCTCACCACGGATTCCGGGGACACAGTCCTGGTGGCCGCGAATGCCGGTGACGCGGCAGTGGAGATCCCCGAGCTGACCACCGGTGAACTGTTGCTGGCCAGCGGCCAGAGCGCCGTGATGGCAGGGAAGCTCGCCGCGGATCACACGGTGTGGATCAAGCTCTAACGAGCTGACGTTCGGGGCCGGGCAGAATGGCGCGGCCCCGAACAACAGCGCGGCAGATCCGCGAGAAGTTCAAGGCCGCGACGGGTAGCTGAAAAGGAGAGTCCAGCGTAGGCCTCGGATGCTACTTCTCCGGCAACGCCGCCGAACACTGCGTGGAAATCCAGTCCTGCACGGGCTGAAGTGCGCGCTGGATTTGGGCGGCCTCTTGGGGTTGCAAAGTGTCACCGGCGTTGTCGAGGAGGCTGACGGCGTCGTCGAAGGCAGGAAGCACGGGCTCGGGCAACCGGTCGCGATGTGATTCGAGGGAGTCGGTGGCCTCAGTGATAGATGAAGGGTCCTGACCGGCCTCGGGGGTGGCGTCCGTGGAACGGTCAGTGGTCATGGGAAGCACCACCAGTCCGGTGTAGACCTCGACCACGTCCAGGCAGGTTCCGGTGCTGGCCGTGCGTCCCGTGCCCACCGGCGCTTCGGAGCCGCCGTTCGCCTGGGGGATTTCGCTCGGCGCCTCGAACGTGAACGGTTCCTCCGCGCTGGAAGAACAGCCGGTCAGAGCGATCAGCAGACCCGAGGCCGCCACTGCCGTGGTAACTCGTTTCAAGCTCATGGGTTCACCCGCCGTCCGCACGTGAGGTGCAGCCCATCCGGCCGAGGACTGGGGGCGTGCACGGTGATCGATACGCCTACAATTTAGGCGGCCAACCTCCGTAACGGCTGGGGATTTTCCGCGTCCTACCCTTGCACTGAGCCCGTGAAAATCGCGACTTTCAGCAGGCCGAGTCCGAGACCCATGCGCGTGCGATCAACTCGCGCAGCACGTCGTGATCCACCTGGTCCAATTTGGTGACGTACACGCAGCTCACACTGCGCCGGTGCGGTCCGAGGCGGTCGAGTAGTTCCTCGGCGCCGTCGCCGCTCTGCAGTCCGTAGAGCGAGATGGCGGCCTTGCGGGGCGAGAACGCTACCTGGGCGGTATCGCCTTCGCGGCCGGTTTCGTAGCGGTAATGGTAGTGGCCGTACCCCACGATGGACTCGCCCCACATCACGGGCTCGGCACCGGTGACCTCTCTGAAGATCTCAAGTAGTTCCTTGCCCTGTTCCACGCGCCGCGGCCAGGGCAAGGAGTCGATCCATTCCTCCGCAGACTGCCCGGTGGGCTTGGTCTTCACGTCCGCTTTCACGGTTCGGTTGGTGGGCTTGGGGGCGACGACGCCGCTCATCGGTTCCAGCCCCTTCTCACCCAGGGCGTCGTTGAGTCGGTTCAGCCCCTTCAACCCCACGCCGTGCAGTGCGAGGAGTTCCTGGAAGTCGGCTCCGGCCAGTTGCTCGATCTCGGTAATACCCTGTTCAGCCAGCGCCCGGTGCAGCGGTGCGCCTGTTCCCTTGATCTCCGTGAGAGCGGTCATGGGATCAGACTAGACGCACGCGGCGGCCCTGAACACGATCGCGTTCAGGGCCGCCGGTGACTGCCATCAGGCTGTGGAAGCGATCAGGCTTCCGCTTGCTTCTGCTGCTCCATCTGCTGGGTGTGTTCCTCGCGGTCCTTCATCTCCCTGGGGCGGAAGTAGAACAGACCCGTGAGCACGGCAATGATGAACACCGCGAGCATTACGAAGAACAGTGGCCACACGCCCGTCAGGAAGATGATGGGCACCGCCAGCGCGGTGACCAGGCCACCGCCGAAGAATGGCTCGAAGACCAGCTGCTTATAACCGAAGGCCTCGAATGCCGGAGTCTCGGCCTCCGGGTCCACCACGCGCATGAGGATCAGGCCGGTGGCGGTCACGCCCATGGACTGACCGAAGTCACCGATGCCGCGCTCGAACCAGTAACGGCCGATGATGCGGGGTGCCAACCACATGAAGATACCCACATTGAACGCGATGCCGGCCACCGCCAGGATTGCGAAGGCCGCCAGGTTGTCGCCCACCGCTTGCAGGGACAGCGTCGCGATGGCGGAGACGATCAGGAAGTCCAGCGCGAGGCCCTGGATACGGAGCATCACCTGGGCGTCGATGTAGCGGTCGAACCCGAACTTCTTGGCCACCAGCTGGAAGATCACACCGCCCAACAGCGCCATGGGGAACAAGGGAACGTAGGCGAAGATCTCCAGCGGGGTGGTGTCATCCAACATCACGCTGGCGTAGGTCTGCTGCTCGATCCAGCGCAGCCCCTCCAGAATGCACCAACCGATCAGGATGGCCACGGCCACGATCGCCATGTGCAGGGAGAACGGTTCCACGGAGGACGGGCGGCTGGTCATGGTGCCTGCGGAGTAGTACTCGTCGCTGCGGAACAGACCCTTCTGCTCGGCCACGGACATCTTGACGTCGCCCTTGAGGACTTCGGTCTTACCGGTGCGCACACCCCAGTTGATCAGGCCAATACCGATGATGATGCCGCCCACGATGCCCACGGTCGCCAGGCCCACGGCCAGGTCCGCGCCTTCACCGAAGCCCAGTTCTTCCATGACGGGGCGCATACCGGCAGCGGTTCCGTGACCGCCCTCGAAGCCGATCTCGATCAACGCACCGGTCATGGGAGCCGCAGCGAAGACGGGCACCAGAATCAGGGCGGCGAGCAGCAGACCGATCACGTACTGACCCGAGCCGAAGGCCACGCCCAGCGACAGCTGCGGTCCCACGAGCTTGGCCGCGCGCTTGGGCGAGGGAAGGTCCTGGCCCAAGAACATGGTCGCGAAGATGACGCTGATGAGCAGACCGGGCAGCACTCCCCAGGTCTCGACCATGCCCTCGGTGAAGAGTCCGCTCTCACCCCACGGGCCGTTGAAGCGGCCGAGAACCTGCGGGCCCAGGAGCAACAGGATCGCGCCGCCAATGATGGAACTCGGCAGGAACAGGCTCTGGACCCAGCCAACTTTCACGCGCACGAACTTACCCAGGAGCAGCGCCACCCCCAGGATCAGGAACGAAAAACCAACGGCCTCTGGAGACACGGGAACCACCTCTAGTGATCGGGGATCGAAAACGGTCGCAGGTCACATAGCGAGGGTCAAGAGCGCCCCGAAGGAGTGTCCCCAGCTGATGTTTGAGAATCTCAGTTTATGAGACTGATGTGTCCTACGTCCCGATCAACACAGCCCCTGCCGCTCCCGTCATTGCGTTACGGCGCAGTGAAAAGCCTCGGGCACACACGTGCTCGGGGCTCTTCGGTGAGTATGCGTCAGGCGCTCTGGCGCTGAATCTCCCACAGGAGGTGCCCCTCGGTGGGCGACTGCACCGGCAGGAACGCCGCCTCGCGCACGCGCCGGGTCGTGTCCGTGTCTGCGAGGTAGCCGCGTCCGCCGGCAAGTGTGGCCTCGAGCTTGGTCGCGGCACTCACGAAATGAGCGGCGTCGAGCCTCAGCTGCAGCAGGCGCACCGGCGAGGTGACCTTCTCCAACAGCGACGCGTGCTCATTGCGCAAGCTCTGCTCGGTCTCGCGCAGGGCATCCAGTCGGTCGCGGAACAGGGAGTTGGGGCCGGGCTTTTCCACCGACGACGCCGCCTCGTCCAGGCTGCGCGCGCCCAAACCAATACAGAACGCGGTCTGCGCCAGCAGGAAACCGGGGCGGACCTTGGCCAGGAACTCCTTGAGCGGTACACCGGTGACGTCGCTGGCGGGAATCCGCACGTTGTTCAGGGCCAGGGAACCGCTCGCGGTGCCGTTGAGCGCCATGAGTGGAGCCGAGGGCTTCACGGAGAGGCCTTCGGCCCCGACCCGCACGCGGGCGATGGTCTGGGTGCCGTCCTCGAATTGCACCGGCATCATGACGATGGCGTTCGGGAACAGGTTGGAAGCCCACACGATTTTGCCGTTGAGCACCACCGAATCGCCATCTGCTGCGGCCTCCACGGGGATGTCACCCAGCTCGGACGCCCACTTGAACGCGGGTGCCATGGCGGAAACGCCAGCCACGGAACCGTTGATTAATTCCTCCGGAACCTCGAACCCGCCCGCGCGGTGGAACAGCATGGTCATGCTGTGACCCCAGCTGCTGAACGCGGTGGAAAAACACTCGCGAGCCAGCGTCTCGAGCAGCGCGGTGACCCCGGCGACGTCGCCCTGGGCCGCGACGTCGAAGGCACCATTTTGCCCGAGCTCGGCCAGAGCGACGTCGGTCTGGACGTCACCCCGGTCGATACTCGCGGCGCGTTCGGCAACGTTGGCCAGCAAGGAATCCGCGACCGGTTGCTGAACGGTTGAAGGAACGGGCATTACTTGCCTGCCAGGTGGTGCAGTCGATCGATGGGGGTGGTGACGGCCTCGCGAGCGCGCACCACGGCGTCCTCATCGGGAGCGTTGTAGAAGCACAGGCACTTCACGGTGTCCTCGCGGACGTAGGTGCGCAGGAAGCTGACCTCGGGGACCTCGGCGTACTTGGGGGCGTTGGCCTTCTTGCGGCCCAGGTAGGTTTCCATGTCGATCTCGGCGGGGATGTCCCACTCGACCAGGTACTCGGCGGAGGGCTTGGCCTTGCGGATGTCCTCGATGTCCGCGCCGACCAGGCGAACCTGATCCGGGCCGGTGACCTCGGTGGACTGATCGGCCACGCCGCTGCGGATGGCCTGGTCCAGGGCGGTGGTGTCATCGCCGTCGAGCTCGACCACGGTGAACACGCGACCCTGACCCTCGGTGACCTGGGATTCCAGGACCTGAGCGCCGTTCTGCTCGGCTGCAGAAGCGATGGCCTCAATCACGGACTGGGCACCCTCGCGGGTGGCGTTGCTGGGAACGACTTCGAAAAGCTGCAGTGACATGGAGATTCCTCTCGTCGGTTGTCGGATTGCGTTAAACGCTACGCGCGGCCCCGTCAGTGACCCAAGGAGATAGTCACACTGCGCAACATTCCGTGGACACTTTGTTCAGACGTTGATCACCGCAGGGATCTATGATCGGAGCACCCTGCACCACTTTCGACTGATCCCCGAAAGGACCGGGTCTGAACCATGTTTCACGACCAGAGCGTCATTTTCATCGACGCGGGCTTCTTGCTGTCCGCCGGTAGTTCCACCGTGACCGGGACCTCTCTTCGCGCTGCCACCAGGGTGGATGCCGAACAGCTCATCTCCGGCATCGTCAGCATCACCAGAGACAACTGCAACCTGGACCCGCTGCGCATCTATTGGTATGACGCGTCTCGGGACGGCGTGCTCAGCGACTGGCACAAGAAGATCTCACTGCTCGACGACGTCAAGGTGCGGCTCGGTCGCATCGGCGTGAACGGACAGCAGAAAGGTGTGGACCTGCGTCTGGGCCTGGACCTGGTCGAGGTGGCCCGCAACGGTTCCGCCAAGGTCGCCTACCTTCTCAGCGGTGACGACGATCTGGCCGAAGCCGTCGAGGCCGCCCAGGACCTGGGCATGAAGGTGGTGCTGCTGGCCCTGGAGGACAAGAACCGGTATCTGGGGATCAAGTCGGTAGCAGAGCACCTGGCGTACAAGGTGGACCGGATCATCGTGCTGCCGCAGGACCTCATTCATTCCACGTTCACGCCGGCCACGCGAGCGGTGGTTCCGGGTGCGGAGGCGGGGACCGAGTCGGAATTCCAGTCCACCGCTCAGCCCGCTCCGTCGGCGCCTCCTGGGCCCATGCCGGGGGCGGGGCCCGGAGCCGCACCGGTCACACCGGCAACTCTGGCGAGCAAGAAGGCCACGTTCATCACGGTCAAGGAGCCGGAAGTCGATCTCCCCCACTTGTTCGCAGTGGCGGAAGAGGTGGCCGAGAGCCTGGCCCGCAACTGGTACCAGACCACTCCGTTGTCCGAGGTACAGTCCGTCCTGGAAGAGAGGCCCATCCTCCCCGCCGAGATCGATTCCACTCTGCTGCGTGATTGCGCGGCTCGGATCGGCGAATCGGACACCGACCTGCAGCCCGTGCGGAAACACCTGCGTAAGTGCTTCTGGGACACCATCGACACACTGGCCTGACGCCGCGGTGCTCTAGTCTGAAGCGTGTGAGTCACGAGCCAGCAGTTTCAGATTCCTCCGGGGATGAGTCGAAGGAATTAACCCGCTCCACCTCCCGAGCCTCGGCTGGACAGGAGTCTTCTGAAACCCAGGATGCGCCCGCCGCCAGCACGGCCGTTTCTTCCGACGGCGACTCCGGAATCTCTTGGGGATCATTCGCACGTAATGCCGCGCTGATCGTGGTGGCCGTGGTCATGCTGTGGCTGTTCTTCAACGTGGAACTTCCTCCGGCCGACCAATTGCAGGAACGGCTCGAAAGCTACGGGTGGGTGAGTTGGCTGGTGTTCATCGGCCTTTACGCGATTGTGGCTCTGACCCCTATTCCGGTGACCATCATGGCGGTTGCCGGTGGGCTGATCTTCGGGGTGGTGCTGGGCAGCCTGTTTTCCGTGATCGGAGTGCTGATCGGCTCGTGGGGTGCCTATTGGTTGGCCCGCGCACTCGGCACGGACGCCGTGCGTAAGGTATTGGGCAAGTACAGCCAGAAGATCGAGAGTCGCTTGGACGGCGCCGGTTTCGAGGCCGTGTGCACCCTGCGACTTGTTCCCGGCATCCCGTATTGGCCGGTCAACTACGGCAGCGGGGCCTTTGGCATGACGCAGCGCGATTTCCTGGCGGCCAGTGTGATCGCGGTGATTCCAGGCCAGGTGTCCCTGGTGGCACTGGGAGCGTTCGTCGCGGACCCAACGCTCTTCCACGGCACCGTGGTGGTGCTCTCGTGGATCGTGGTGCTGGTCATGACCGTGTGGGCGTACAAACGGTGGAAGGCTGCTCGGCGGTAACGTTCTGTCCGGGCTCGGTACGGAAACCGGTCACGCCGTCAAGGCAGCGCACGAAGAGAAGGCTGCGGAGCGGCGTCGTCGTCAGGGGTGAAGCGAGTTCACGGGACATAAGCTGCGGGAACCAGCCAGAAATGGGAAGAACCCCCGCGTGTAGAAGCCACGCGAGGGTTCAGTGGCTCCGACCGGCGTCGATCCGGTGACCTTACGATTTTCAGTCGTACGCTCTACCAACTGAGCTACAGAGCCAGGCACATCACCTGGGATATGCCGCGACGGCGCGAAAAGTTGCCTTTTCATCGCCGCCTGAGCGACCCTGACGGGACTTGAACCCGCGACCTCCGCCGTGACAGGGCGGCGCGCTAACCAACTGCGCTACAGGGCCTTAGTTGTTTCCAACGAGTGGATATCTTACCAGTAGAACTGACTGCCTTAGCAAATCGTTCACCGCATCAGATTCTCTCGCGAGAAAACGTACCCCCAACGGGATTCGAACCCGTGCCGCCGCCGTGAAAGGGCGGTGTCCTAGGCCGCTAGACGATGGGGGCCAGAACGTCGCCCGACTGCCGCTTGCGCATCAGTGGACGATGGACCTTCAGTAGCTTAGAGGTAAACACCCCGGTTGCACAAACCCGAGTATCACAGGGTGACCTCGGGCCGATCAGCCAGTCGTTCGTCCTCGAAACCCTGGATGATCATGAGCGGTCCGGCGCTGTTGTGGATGACTCCCTGGGAGGTGGAACCCAGCAGCATTCCGGCGAATCCGCCGCGACCACGAGTACCCATGACCACCATTCGGTTCTGCTTGGACTGCTCCACCAAAACGTCGATCGGTGACCCGTCCAGCAGTTCAGCGTTGATCTCCAGATCCGGGAAGTGTCCGCGCAACCAGCGCACAGATGCGTTGAGGGCATCCGCGATCTCTTGGTAGATATTCTCAAAGTCCACGGGAGTGGGCATCCAGGACGCCGCACCCGCCATGGGCGGCACGGCGCACACCACGGTCAGTGGCACGCCGAACAACTGCGCTTCCTCCGCCGCCCGCAGCATGGCCACACCGGAATGCTCGGAACCGTCCGAACCCACCGACACGCCGTCGACGAATGCCTTGGCCTGATTGATGTCCCGCTCCAGTTGGTGTTCACGCGCCCACGGCAGCGGAATGATGCCCACGGGGCAGTGCGAGTGGGCCGGAACGGCAGTTGAGACCGAACCCAACAGACGCCCGAGCAGACCGCCCCGACCACGGGAGCCCAGAACCAACAGCTGCGCGGACTTGCTCAGCTCCAGGAGCACACCCGACGGGTCACCGGTTTCGACCGTGGAACGCACCTCCACATCGAGGTTCTGCACGTGCTGGGCGGCCTCGCGCACGAGCTCCCTGACGGCATTGTCCAGGGCGGCTTGGTCGAACGCGGCATACCCGACGTCAAAAGTGGAACCCGCGTAGACCGGCACGGAATAGGCACTCACCAGGTGCAGTGGGGCACCACGGCGCTTCGCTTCGCGGGCGGCCCAGCGCAGGGCTCCCAGGCTCTGGTCCGTGCCGTCCACACCCACGACAATTTCTCGGCCGTTCAGGGTCATGGCGTGCCTTCCTCTCGCCGATCCGTTAATTCAAGCGTAGTCCTCAGTCCTTGCGGATGGGGGTGAAACCGGCTCATGTGGAGATCGCGGCCTGCTTTTCAGGCCGTGGTGAGATGATGGGGTGGGTCCGGAGGATGGTCCTAAGGAAAGCACCTGGATCAGGGTCACAGGGAAGACCTCGAACCGCGGCCCCGGGAAAGATCCTGAGGAAGGATACGAACCGTGAACGAGCAGTCTGCAACACCAGACGAACCCGCAGAGTCGTCAGCCCTGACCGCCAAGGTCAGCCAGGACACGTGGCGTTCGTGGGGCAAGAACCTCACCGTACAACCCGCGGCGATCGTGCGGCCCGAGAACACGGACCAGGTCGAACAGGTCCTGCGCGATGCCGCCGCACAAGGTCTTCGAGTGCGCCCGGCCGGTTCCGGACAGAGTTTCTCCCCGCTGGTTCCCACCTCGGACGTACTCCTGGACGCGACCGCACTCACCGGCCTCAGCTCGATCGACACGGAGAAGCAACAAGCCACATTCTTCGGCGGCACGACCATCCAACAGATCTCCCACATCCTCGAGGAGAACGGTCTGGCCTTGGCGAACATGCCGGACTTCACGGGTCAGACCATTGCCGGCGCCATCGCGACGGGCACCCACGGCACCGGCCTGGGGCAGCCCTCGCTGTCCGAGCAGATCATCGAGATCACCATCGCCACCCCCTCCGGTGAGCTCATCACATGCTCCGAGACCTCCCATCCCGAGATTCTGCGAGCGGCTCGCGTGCACTTGGGTGTCCTGGGCGTAATCGTGTCCGTCACCATTCAGTGCGTGAGCGCCTTCCGACTGCACTGCGCCGAGTTCCGCGAACCACTCGAGCGCCTGGTGGATTCGCTGCCCGAGCGAATGTCCGGCGCGGATCACTTCGAGTTCTTCTGGATGCCCGGCCGTTCCACCGTGCACACCCGCATCCTCAGCCGCCTCCACCGCCTTCCGGACACCTACACGCGCCCGGCCTCCCCGTTCTCGCGCGTCCTCCGCCGAGCCGACGACGCCGTTCTGCGCACCTCCCTGACCTCCGGCCTGGGCCGCTTGGCCTCCGTGGCGCCCAAAACCGTGCCCGGTCTGAACAAATTGGAGTCCATGTCCAAGAGCTCCCGGCGCTACACCGACGTGTCCTACCGTGTGTTCACCGCACCGCGCGCAGTGCGTTTCGTATCCACGGAATACGCCTTACCGCTGGAGAACACCGCCGCAGCATTCCTTGACCTGAAGGACTTGGTGGACCGCGAAGGCTATACCTTGTCCTTTCCGGTTCTGGTGCGTTGCTCACCTCCGGAACAGGGCTACCTCTCCCCCTCCGCCAGCCGCTACACCGGTTGGATCAGCCTGCGCCAGTACGGCAAACGCCCCTACGAAGAGTTCTTCCGGGCCGCCGAGCAGATTTTCCTGGAACACGGCGGTCGCCCGCACTGGGGAGCCATTCACACCCAGACGGCCGAAACACTCAAACCCATGTACCCGCGCTGGGACGACTTCTTGAAGGTCCGCTCGGAGCTGGACCCCAACGGCCTGCTGCTCAACGACCACGCGAGGGCGCTGCTGGGGGTGTAGCTGGGTAATCCGGCGGTCGGCTGCACCCTGATCGACGCTACGAGCATGCCGGGAGCGCTTACTGACTCGCGGTGCTTCCTGGTTGACGATTCGACCCTGTGACCGCTGCGCAGCATCTCGATCGTGCAATCTGGTCGACAGTGCGACCACGACTGGAGTGCGCACTGGCCGTCGGTGCATCCTGGTTGACGTTTCGGGCTCTTCAGAGTTGAGTGTGGGGTGAGGCGTCGAGTCCACCGGTGATGAGGAGCATGCGGAGGCGGTAGTGCTCGAAGTTGCGGAAGC
>NZ_JAVKPR010000034.1:0-21419 GCF_040980905.1 Kocuria sp. CPCC 205235 | reverse complement strand
CCCAGGCCTCACAACACGCGCTCCGGAACGTCCCCGCGCACCCCGCTACCCATGCTCATTTGTGAAGGGCCGGTTTCGTTGGTGATGTTGATGTAGGTGACCTCGAACGCAGCTGCGGGCAGGGGCTGTCCACTCACGAAGCGCTGGCATTGAGGCGAGGCGGCAATGGCCGGGGCGGCAGCGGAGACCATGACTACCGGTGCGGCCCAGACCGTGCCTTTCGCGAGGGTTCGGCGGGAAATCGTCATGGGGGACCTTCACAAATCGATGACATTCCATGAAAACACACGGATGCCGTTCGATAAACCCAGGTCGGGAAATGTGACCAGGCGCAATAGCTCCGCGTTTCCGGGTTTCTGCGTCTTGCCGCGTTTCTCCTTGGACCTGTTGGTCCGGCGCCGCGACTGAGACCGGGACTGGGACTGAGCGGGGCCGCGACCGGGGCTGGGCAGGGCTCTTCACTCAGACCTCGAGCCGGTCCCTATAACCCCGGATGCGCGCGGGAATCTGGTCCTCCGGGAGGTCAATGACGGCTTGCTCGGAGCCGAGGCTTGTGGCCGCTTCGTAGTACCAGCACTTGTACTCGACGATCTCCAGGGTGCGTTGGAGCTGTTCCATTTGTTCGAGTACCGAGGTCCGGCAGTTCTGGAACAGCTCCTGGCGCTGCTTGAGCGTCTCATCACCTTGCTGGTACCACTGCATGAATTGGCGAATCTCGCTGATGTGAAGCCCGGATTGCTTCAGGCAGTCGATGACTTTGAGGGCCTCGAGGTCCTTGTCTTCGAACGCTCGTCGTCCGCCGGCGCCGCGGGACAGCTCCGGGAGCAACCCCTCCTTGTCGTAGTAGCGCATGGTCGAGGCCGGAACACCCAGTAGTTCTGCGGTCTCTCCGATGGTGTAGGTCATGGCGTCTCCAAAAACTTTTGCCGGGTCCTTGACTTGAAGTGAACTTCAACTGTGACTATCAAACCACTGACCAAGATTTTGAGGAGAGCACCATGCGCGGAGTAGTACTGCACGGACCGGGCGACGTCCGGGTGGAAGAACGCGAAGATCCCACCATCCAGGAACCCACGGACGCGGTCATCAAGATCGTCGCCGCGTGCGTATGCGGTTCCGACTTGTGGCCCTACCGCGGCGCAGACCCCGCCGAGAACCAGCTCATGGGTCACGAATACGTGGGAGTGGTCGAGCAGATCGGTGACGACGTCAAGACCGTGAAGCCCGGAGATTTCGTGGTCGGCTCGTTCGTCATCTCGGACAACACGTGCCCCATCTGCACCAACGGGTACCAGTCCCGCTGTGTCAACGGCATTTTCGTCGATGGCCAGATTGGGACCCAGGCCGAGTACGCGCGCATTCCCTACGCCGACGGCACTCTGGTCGCCACCCCGGGCCAGCCCGACGACGATCTGATCCCCTCGTTGCTCGCCGCCTCTGACGTGCTGGGAACCGGATGGTTCGGAGCTGTGGCAGCCGAGGTGGGACCGGGCAAGTCTGTTGCGGTAGTCGGGGACGGCGCCGTCGGCCTCATGGCAGTGCTGGCCGCCAAGCAACTGGGAGCGGAGAAAATCATCGCGATGAGCCGTCACGAATCCCGCCAGAAGCTCGCCAAGGAATTCGGGGCCACGGACATCGTGGAGGAGCGTGGCGAGGCCGGCGTCGAGAAAATCAAGGAGCTCACCGACGGGCTGGGCGCGGACAGCGTGATCGAGGCTGTGGGCACCCAGGAATCCATGATGCAGGCTGTCCAGTCGACCCGGCCCGGCGGGCATGTGGGCTACGTGGGCGTCTCGCACGACGTCTTGCTCAACGGCCTGGAACTGTTCTTCGGGCTGGTGCACCTGCACGGCGGGCCCGCGCCGGTGCGGCGGTTCCTGCCCGAGTTGATCCAGCTGATCTGGGATCGCAAGATCGAACCGGGCAAGGTCTTTGACCTCGAACTTCCGCTCGACCGTGCCGCCGAGGGGTACCAGGCCATGGACGAACGTAAGGCCATCAAGGTGCTGCTCAAGCCCTGACGTTCAGGAGACGAATCATGGAACTCGACGATCTGCTCGACGCACTCAACGCCGGCGAAACTATTACCGGCGGCTCGCCATTGCACGCCGTGATGCACCGGGCCAGCCAGGACGCGCTGCGCGTGACCGCGGAACTCAATGGCAGCTACCACGAACCCACGCGCGTGCTCGAGCTGCTGGCGCAGTTGATTGGCAAGCCGGTACACGAATCGGTGGCGCTGTTGCCGCCGTTCTACACCGACTTCGGCAAAAACATCACCCTGGGCGAGCGGATCTTCATCAACTCCGGGTGCAAGTTCCAGGACCAGGGCGGGGTCACCATCGGCGATGATTCGCTGATCGGCCACAACGCCCTGCTTGCGACACTCAACCACGACATGGATCCCGCCCGCCGCGCTGACATGCACCCCGCTCCCATTGTGATTGGCAAGCGGGTGTGGCTGGGTTCGAACGTCACGGTCCTGCCCGGCGTCACGATTGGCGACGGCGCTGTGGTCGCCGCAGCCTCCGTGGTCACCAAGGATGTTCCCGCCAATTCCGTGGTGGTCGGTTCCCCGGCCAAGGTGGTGCGCTCGGTGCCCGTGGAGGGCTGACTGTCTTGCGGGCAAGTTCTAGGGTGGATGTATGGCTGAGACGAAGATGACCAGTATGAACACTGTGTGGATTCAGGCGATCGCCGGCGGGGCATTCACCCTCATCCCAGCGCGGAAATACCCGGCATGGTTGCGTCACACGCTGTCCTGGGGATCGGCGGCTGGGATCTTCACATTGATGGCGGTTCCGGGGGTGGCGTCGAAACTCCAGGAACTGACGACGGGTCAGACCGGTTCCGAGAAGGCTGCTGCCCTCGAGGACGTTGACGCCGAGACTGTGAATGTCCACGGTGGCAGCGTCGAGGACGCAGGCACCGGACGCACCAGCACCGGGAAGGTCGATGCGTCGAAACCGGACTTCGAGAATGTAGTCAGCAACCCGGTGATGCGGATTGGTCTTGCCACGGCTGTGGCGGCATGCACCTATGGCGTGTTCCGGTTCTCGTTCTGGTTCGATGACGCCGCCGAGCGCGGACTGCGCAAGCTGCGTGTGCCGTATCCGCGGGTGGTCATGGGTTTAGGAGTGGCCGCTTTATACGTGGTCACGGAGAAGTTCGATCGTCGATACGAGGCCCGTGCAGGCCAGTCATCGCAATCTGATCAACACTAGGACCTTCGCGGTGCGCATCACTGCACCCTGATCGACGTTCGGACCCTCGACCCTGCGGTGCCTGCACACGAATCGACGTAAGACCACAGCTGATCTGATCGATGCACCCTGGTCGACGTTAGAACCTTCATCGCTGCCACGCGTGCACCGTGATCGACGTAAAGACCCACCTCGCCGAGCGGCCTGCACCGTGGTCGACGCACCGACCTCAGGAATCGAATTCTGAGGCTCTACCGTCAACCAGTTTGCAGCGGCTCGGCTGTGAGGGTCGCAACGTCGATCCGATTGCGGGTCCGTTGCGCGGGTGAAGGGGATACTGGCTCAATGAGTGAATGGGGTGCAGTTCTGGACGCTGTTCAGCTGACGTTGAGCGGCGACAAAGAGCTGGGTGAACAAACGCTGCGGAGGTGCTGGTCTCAGACCATGCCGTCCGATCACGCGCAACGATGCGTCATTGCTCATTACCTGGCTGACCTGCAATCCGATGTCGCCACAGAGGTGGAGTGGGATGAGCGCGCTCTTGCTGAATTCGATGATGTTTCTGATACCGATCTCGCCCCGATCGGTGTTCCCAACGCCAAGGGATTCGCGCCGAGCCTGCACTTGAACGTGGGGGACGGTTACTTGCGGATGGGGCGGCTGGACGACGCTCGAAAACATCTCGAAGAAGGAGAATCAGCGCTGCTGGATGTGGAGCGTGATGGATATCTTCAGTTCATCGGACAGGGTCTCCAACGACTGCGCCAACGATTGGAGGAGCACGCATGATCGATGCCGAGACGGGATGGTACTTCATCCACACGAGTGTGAAAGTCGCGATCTTCGACGGTGCCAAGACCCTACTCGCCTTGAACGCACGCGATGAGTGGGAACTCGTCGGAGGGTGGCCAACCGCCGATGATGAGTCCCTGGAAGAAACCGTCCGCCGGGAGACTCTCGAAGAAACCGGACTGGTTATAGAGGAACTGCACCTTGCACATGCAACACTCTTCGAACCCGTTCCGACCAAGAAGGTTGCCCTCGTTGTTTACGCAGCAGAGGCTTCATCGACTAACCACCTAGATCTGAGCGATGAACACATCACTCTGCAGTGGTTCGAGGTTGAAGACCTCCCGTTCAATCTTCCTGAGGCATACAGGACGAGCATTCGTTTTGGTTTCCGAACGCTTTATCCGAATCCCTAGACCCAGTTCGATCATTACGGTGCGAACCGCTCTCGGTCGAGCCACGGCTCAATGGCCAGAATCCGATCGTGCCGCCTACCGTTGGGGTATGGATCCAGTACCGTTGACCACCCTCGGTCTCCCTGACCAATCGGGTCGCACCTGGCTCATCACTGGCGCGACCAGCGGGATCGGCAGGGAGCTAGCGCTCGCGGTGGCTGCGGCTGGTGGGAGGGTAGTGGCACCGGCGCGGAATCGGGAGAAAGCGGCGTCGTTAGTGGCGGCCGCTAGTGGGCGTGCGGGGAGTGTCGAGACGCCGCACATGGATCTTGCGGACCTTGCTTCCGTGCACCGATTTGCGGAATCGTTGACGACCGACATTGACGTGCTCGTGAACAATGCCGGCGCTGTTTCTCCCCGCCGACGCGAGACAGCTGATGGGTTCGAGCTGCTGCTCGGTACCAACTTCCTGGGTCCTTTCGCGCTGACCAACTTGGTGGCTGACCGGGTGCGTGAGCGAATCGTGATCACGGGGTCGGACTCGTACAAGGTGGGGCGAGTGGACCTGGATGATCCGCATTTCCGCTCACGCCGGTGGAACCCCATGAGTGCCTATGCCCAGTCCAAACTGTGCGACATGCTGTGGGCCCGGGCGCTACAGGAACGGCTCGGATCGCGCGTGCCGGTGACGCTCGCTCATCCCGGTTGGGCGGCGACAGGGATTCAGAACGTCACGGGTAGCAAACTGCTGGATCGGGCGATCGTGGCGGTCACCTCGCCGTTCTCACAGTCTGCAGAGGATGGCGCTTTGCCCCTGGCCGAGGCTGCTGTGGGAGACCATCCACCGCTGAGCTATATCGGTCCGGATGGGTTCATGAAGTGGCGGGGTAAACCGGAGGTTCAGGAGGTTTCGCGCCGCGGGCGTTCTGCCGTGGGGGCTGAAGAGGTGTGGGCGCTGGGCGTGCGTGAAACGGGTACGGATTTGGCGTGAGCCTTCCTTGCTGAACATTCCAGTCCCGAAAAATGCCTCATGAGGCCTCTGAAATGCACTTTTGCGGACTGGGATGTTGGAGACGGTATCCACCCGGAAGATCTGAGACATCCCCAGGCCACCGGCAAGATTTGAGGCACTCCCGAGCCGCTTTAGGGCGGCGGAAGTGGCTCCGGAGTGACTGGAATCTCCACTTTGAGGTGTACCTCAAGTTGCCTTGCCGGGGAGCCTTTGGGTACTGCGATAGTTACATCCAGATGTAACTATCGCAGTACTGTTCTGGGCAATCGTCAGAGGTCCATTGCGGCGAAGACTTCATCGGCGAAGGAGTCATTGTGGTGCCGCGCCAGAACTGACGACCCTTTGCGGAGCTGTCCCATGGCCAACTGGCGGGCGGCCTGCAAGACCTCGGGAATGTTGAGGATCAAGGGAGTGACGTCGGTGCCGGCAGCGAAGATTTGGTGAACTGGCCCGGCAGATCGGTAAGAGGTCGAGACCGCGGTTACCTGAGCCACCTCTTGTGGGATTTCTGGCATCACAGCCGTATTGATGAAGGTGTATGGCTCCCAAATGTTTTCGTCTTCCCAGTACTGTTCGCCCATGACCAGGACTTCCACGTTCTGGATGCTCAAAGTCATGAGTCGCCGGTTGGTTTTGTGTTTAGCAGTACTAGGAAGGGCCGTGAGGCTCCACTGCCTTCCCTCGGTTTCCTGTGGCCAAACGATCACTTGAGACACGTAGGTTGCCACCGAATTGAGAACCTTCGTGAATTCCGAGTGTTGACGGAGCTTTTCGAATTTGACCCTGGACTTGATGCGTCGCTGGGCCAGAGTGATGCGTTCAGGGTCCACCCCGGGCGGTTCTGAACGCGCATCATGCTGCAACCATTCGGCTTGTGCCTGGGGATCAACGATGAGGTCCAATGGTGAGGGCCCTACTGGCTGGGACAACAAAGTCTTGTTGCGTAGTTGTCTCTTCTGCTCGACCCGTGACCGGATCGCAGCCCGTTCCTTCTCATCCAGCTCGTCGGGAATCGCTTCCGCGAACCTGACCGCCTCAATGTCATCCCACCGTCGGCGGTGGCTCGAAAATCTTGCTGGGAAATTCACCGTCTGCCCGACGTAGAGCTCTCCGTTGGTGAACAAGAGCTCATAGATCCCGCAGCTCAGCTTCTCCGGAATCACAGCCGATGTCGCGAATCCAGCGGGGGTTTTCCATTCGCGGAAATGTAGTTCAGTCATGCGTAGCCTCCGAGGGGTCATATTAAACCCAGCGGAGTCATTGCACCGGCGAGATCTGAGACATCCCCAGGCGACCGACAAGATTTGAGGCACTCCGGAGCCACTTTCGGACGGCGGAAGTGGCTCCGGAGTGCCTGGAAACCTGAGGGCCGCGGCCAGTGTGCAAGGCCACCGGGCGACGCTGCTCGACCGGTCACGCATGAGGCGTGGCCGGTGAACATTCCAGTCCCGAAAAGTGCCTCAGCAGGCCGCTGAATTGCACTTTTGCGGACTGGAATGTTGGCTTCGGTGGGACCGTCCGTCTGGGCTAGCCGATCTGCTCCGCCAGCGCCACGATGATGCCCTCCGGGCCGCGGAGGTAACAGAGGCGGTAGACATTTTCGTAGTTGGCGACCTCGCCCAGAAGCTCGGCGCCGTGGGTGCGCAGGCGGGCGATGGTGTCGTCGATGTCGTCGACCGCGAACATGATGCGGTGCAGCCCCACGGTGTTCGGCGCCGGCGCGAGCGGCTCCGGCGTGATGAGCGCGGGGGAGTGGTACGTCGTCAGCTCCACTCGGCCATGCCCGTCCGGGGTGCGCATCATGGCGATCTCGCTACGAATCCCGTCAATACCAACGGTCTGATCCGCGAAGAGCCCCTCGATGGGTGTGCGTCCCTCGAGTTCCATGCCCAGTTCGGTGAAGAAGTCGACGGCGCCGTCCAGGTCCTTGACGACGATGGCCACGTTGTCCATCCGTTGGATACCCATGAGGCAAGCCTAGACCTCCCGCGCACACAATGTCCCGCAGGAATTCCTGTCGACCTGAGTCGTTAACGTAAGTATGCGAATCATTGGATTTACAGAATTCGGAGGGCCCGAGGTCCTCGACATCCACGACGTTCCGGAGCCTCATGCCGGGCCCGGGGAAGTTCGGATCGCCGTGAAGGCTGCAGCGGTCAATCCCACGGACACTGAGACGCGGCAGGGTAACGGCTCTCCCGCCCAGCTGCCCGCTCCGCACGTCCCGGGGATGGATGCGGCGGGTGTGATTGACGAGGTCGGCGAGCCCACGGCGGAGCTGGATACTTCCCCGTGGTCCGTGGGTGATCACGTCATGGCCATCGCGATCCCGTTGCGGGGCCACGGAGGCGCATACGTCGAATACCTGGTCGCGGATGCGGACTCTCTGGCTAGGATCCCCGAAGGCCGATCGCTGGAAGAAGCCAGCACGTTGCCCATGAACGGGCTTACTGCCCTCCAAGCGTTGGAGAAACTGGACCTCGACCCCGGCCAGGTCTTGGGCGTGACCGGCGCGGCGGGCACCCTGGGTGGGTACGTCGTTCAGCTGGCCAAGCTCCAGGGCCTCACGGTGATCGCCGACGCCGCCCCAAAGGACCGTGAGCGCGTGGTCGCCTTGGGCGCTGATCATGTGGTGGAGCGGGGCGATGATTTCCCCGACAAGGTCCGCGAAATCTACCCGGACGGTGTGGACGGCTTGGTCGATGCCGCGGTGATGAACGAGCTCGCAGTGCCCGCCGTTCGCTCCGGGGGAGGCTTCGCCACGGTTCGCTTCTGGAAGGGGCCGGAGGACAGCGACCTCACGTTCCACATCGTCTGGGTGGGCGATGAATACCATCACGGCGACAAACTGGACGCGCTGCGCGAACTGGTGGAGAGCGGCGTCGTCACCCTGGAAGTGGCCGACACGTTGCCCGCCGAGCAGGCGACGGAAGCTCACCGGCGCTTCCAGGAGGGCGGCGTGCGCGGGCGGTTGGTCCTGACGTTCTGAGCGCAAAGTCGGGGCCATTAGGGTTGAGCGGAGTCAGCAAGGGCTGGCTCCGCAACCCGTCCCGCGTGAGCAACTGCGGTAGACCGCAACAGGAGAACCAAGAATGCCCCCCGAGTATCAACTGGTCGCCTTCGACATGGACGGCACCCTGCTGGACAGTACCAAGGACCTGCAGCCGGGGACGCGGCGTGCTTTCGAGGCCATGCGCGCGGCCGGGACGCGCATCATGTTGGCCTCGGGCCGCCCGATTCCCGGGCTGAAGGGGCTCGCGAGCAAGCTGAACCTCGGGCAGGATCTGGTGCTCGCGGGAATGAACGGCTCGATCGTGGTGGATCAGGCCACGAACCGCGAAATCGCCCGCCATCCCATGCCGCTGAACATTGCTCGGGCGCTGATTGCCGTGGCCAAGAGGCATGACGTCTTGGTCATGATCCCGCACGACGACGAGCTGCTGGTCGAGGACCCATCCGACACCCACGCGCAGCATGAAGCCACCAGCAACAAACTGAGCATCCGCCACGTCGACGATCTGACCGAGCTGGACGTCAAACCGACCAAGGTGCTCCTCGTGGGCGAGCGGGACATCACCGATCCGCTGCTGGACGAGCTCAACCGGACATACGGTGACCAGGTAGAACTGGCCTACTCCTCGCCCTTGTACTTGGAAGCCACCGCCGCCGGCATCCACAAGGGTTCCGCCATCACCGACTACTGCGAGGCCGAAGGCATCCCGCTGTCCCGCGTCATGGCGTTCGGCGACAACGGCAACGACATCGGAATGCTGCGCACCGCGGGGCTCGGCGTCGCCATGGGCAACGGCATCCCCGAGGCCAAGGCAGCGGCCGACCTGGTGACCACCTCCCACGACGACGAAGGCATCGCCCGCGTCCTGTCCCGCTACTTCGACGTCGACACGAGCGACGTCCCGGGCCTCAGCGAGGCGCCCCATCCCGAAACCAACGAGACCGACGACGCCGCCCGCCCCACCAACCCAACGGGCCGCACCCTTACATAGCCCCGCCTCTCACCGCGACCAGAATCCCACGTGACTCCCATTACCCCCAGACCGTGGGGGAATCCTGAATGTGACGGTTTGTTACAACCCTCTCGACCCGGCGGAAACACCCCTGTTTACTTGATGGCGATCCTTCGGGCGCGACTCCGCGTTCCCAACTTCCTCATCTACTGAAAATCAGGTTCACCACATGATTCTTACCGGTCTGGTTGTCGGCGCCGTGCTGGGCATCGTGATGCAGCGCGGTCGCTTCTGTGTCACCGGCATGCTGCGGGACATCTTCCTGCAGAAGTCGTGGCGCACGTTCGCGGCGCTGCTCATCGTGATTTCCGTCCACGCTATTGGTCTCGCCGCTCTCACGAGCCTCGGCGTGATCGCCCCCGAATACAGTACGTTCGCCCCGGCGGCCGTGATCATCGGTGGCTTCCTGTTCGGCATCGGCATCATCCTGGCCGGTGGTTGCGCCTCCGGCACCTGGTACCGCTCGGGTGAAGGCCTGGTCGGTTCGTGGGTGGCCCTGGCCATGTACGCGCTGTCCGCGTCCGCCATGAAGGGCGGCATGCTGGATGGTTTCAACTCCTGGATGACCAGCTGGGACACCGGTCTCACCACCGTTCCCGCAGCACTCGGGATTTCCCCGTGGATCTTCGCGATCGCCCTGGCCGTCTTCACCGGCATCATGGTGCGCCGCTTCATGATCAAGGAAGCCAACAGCCCCAAGCCGGCCCGTCTCAACAACCGCCCGGCCTGGAAGCGCCCGCTGCACGTGTACAACGCCGCGTGGATGATCGGCCTGCTGGGCGTCATCGCGTGGCCGCTGTCCGCAGCCGCTGGCCGTAACGGCGGCTTGGGCATCACCACCCCGTCCGCTCACACCGTGGACTTCATCACCACCGGCGATGCCAAGTTCATGAACTGGGGCACCCTGCTCGTGCTGGGTCTGCTGGTCGGATCCTTCATCGCGGCCAAGGCCACCGGCGAGTTCCGCATCCGCGTGGCCGACGCCAAGACCACCGTGCGCGCCATCTTCGGCGGCATCCTGATGGGTGTCGGCGCAGCGTTGGCCGGCGGTTGCACCGTGGGCAACGGCATGGTCGAGACCAGCCTGTTCAGCTTCCAGGGCTGGATCGCATTGCTGTTCATTGCTTTGGGCGTTGGGGCGGGCACCAAGCTCTGGCTCAAGCCCTCCGCTGCGCAGCCCGCCGCCGAGGCTCAGGACACCGTGACCTACTCCACCGATGAGAGCCTGGACCACAACGTTCTCAACGAGAACCCGTCCGGTAACTCCATCGACGCGACCCCGTCCAAGAGCCCGCAGAACACCAACGCGTTCTCCGGTTTCGCCGCGGCGCCGTCCGCGCTGATGGTCAAGGATCCGTCCCTGTCGCCGTCCAAAAAGCTCAAGGATCTGGGCGACGGTTACTACGCCCTCGACTCGCTGGGTGCGGTCTGCCCGTTCCCGCTGATCGAGGCCAAGGACGTCATGAAGACCCTGCAGTCCGGCGACCACCTGGTCATCGACTTCGATTGCACCCAGGCCACCGAGGTCATCCCCCAGTGGGCCGCCACCGAGGGCCACGAGGTCACCGACTTCGTCGAAACCGGCGACGCCAGCTGGCAGATCACGGTCAAGAAGGGTTGATCTCACCTTCATAGAGATTGACGACGACGCCGCTCGCGACTTTCGCGGGCGGCGTCGCCTTTTTGTGCGGGTTGGGTGTGTGGTCGGACGGCGACATCTGGGGCCGAGGATCGCAGGCTGGCGGGGCGAAACGCTGCGGACCCGTGCCATAAATGTCGAGGCGAGTGAGAGAGCTCTGGTGGCCATGGTCGAAGTAGCACGAGGGTGCTAGTTTCGGATCCGTGACCTCGAACTTTGAGCGTGATCAACAACCGAAGCGTGTCACCGGAGCGCCTGCGACGACGGCCGCATGGGCACCGAAGTGGTTCGGCCGAGCATTGTTCGTGGCCTGTTCGCTGGTGACCGTCGCGAGCATCGTCACGCTGATGGTGACTATGCCGGAAGGGACTACCGTCTCCGCGGACGCCAATGCACCCACGCTGTCGAACTGGGTGAACATTGGGCCCTCGTTAGTGGGTATTGCGTTGACCCTTGTGCTCCCATGGCGGGCGGCCCCCATGCCTGTGGTGCCTGTGAAGCGTGGTCGACTGCTGGTGACAACGGCCGCGCTTCCAGTGCTGCTGGCCGTCTTTGTCCTCGCCACGATTCTGCTGCCGTTACAGGGGGAGGGCTATATTCTCGGCAAGTTCGTGCTGCTGATGCTTCTCCCCGCCGTGCTGCTACTGGTGGTGCGAGGGTCCGTGAGGATCGAAACCCGGCGCGGTGCGTGGCGATGGTGGGCGCCCGTGCTGGTTCTTGCAGTCTGGTTCTACTTGTCCGAGGTGGCACCGTGGAATCCGCCGTATGACCCGGGAGATGTCGATACGAGTCTCCTCATCACGGCCGCACTGGTCACAGCAATCACCGCAGGCATCGGTGAGGAACTGTTCTTCCGTCGATGGCTGCAGACTCGTTTGGAGGCGACCCTGGGAGCATGGGCGGGCATCGGCGTGACGTCTGTGCTGTTCGGGCTGATGCACCTGGGAAGCCACGGCACCGGGGACTTGTGGTTGGACGTTGCGCGAGTGATTGCCATTCAAGGATGTCTCGGGTGGTTCTTGGGCGTGCTGTGGTGGCGCTACCGAAACCTGACCATGGTGATCTTGGCTCATCTGATCATCAACGGGTGGGGTGTGCTCGTGTACTTGGTGGGGCAGGGCTAGGGGAGAGCGGTGATGACCGCAATGATCGTGCCATCACCGCCCGCGCCCACGTGCTCGAATAAACGTCACCCCGGGTTCAGCGACTTGGGCGCTCCCATGCCGGGATCGATCTGGAAGGGTCCGGACGCGGAGGGGCGCACATCGAAGTCGAAGATCTCGGTCGGGATATAGACCGTGGCGCATGAGTTCGGAATGTCGACCACACCCGAGAAACGACCCTCGATCGGTGCCGCACCGAGTAGCAGATAGGCCTGTTCCTTGGAATAACCGAACTTGGACAGGTAGTCGATCGCGTGAAGGATCGCGCGTTGGTAGGAGAGCTGCGAATCCAGGTAGCGCTGCTCGCCGTCGAGCGTGACCGAGGTGCCGGAGAACGCAAGCCACTCCGAGTAAACCGGACCGTTGCGGCCCGGCATGAAGATGGCGTTCTCGCTGACGCCGTAAGTGTCCATGCCGTCCTTGATCACATCTACATGGATGTCGATGAAACCGCCCATCTCAATGCCACCGCAGAAGGTGATTTCACCGTCTCCCTGGGAGAAGTGCAGGTCGCCCATGGACAGATGCCCACCCGAGACGAAGACCGGATAGAACACCCGCGAACCCTTGGTGAAGTTCTTGATGTCCTGATTGCCGCCGTTCTCGCGCGGCGGGGCAGTACGAGCAGCTTCCGAAGCAACTCGGTCGAAGTCCGAGCCGCTGAGCGTACCCAGGATTGCCGAGTCGGGTTCCGGCGGCAGGGCGAGCGGAGGTACTCGGTTTGGCTCCGTGGCGATCAGATCGCCCTCTCGTTTGTTCCATTTCTTCAGCAGATCCGCCGATGGTGCTGTGCCCATCAAACCCGGGTGAGTAATCCCCGTGAATCGCACTCCGGGAATGTGTCTGGAGGTGCACTCGCCACCCTGGAAATCCCATACGGCCTTATAAGCATCGGGGAACTGGTCCACCAAAAAGCTGCCGCCGTTCTTCTGGGCGAAGATGCCGGTGTACCCCCAGCCCTGACCGGCCAGTGCACCCTGCTCCTGTGGGATGGGTCCAACGTCCAGAATGTCGACGATCAGGAGATCACCCGGCTCGGCGCCTTCGACGGCGAACGGCCCGGAGAGCGCATGCACCTTGTTCAGGGGTGCATCACGGATGTCGTCTGCGGAATCATCGTTCTTGATGGCGCCGTCGAACCACTCGCGACAGTCGATTCGGTAGCTCTCACCACGCTTGAGCGTTGCGATCGGCGGGATATCCGGGTGCCACCGGTTGTGCCCGATCTTCTCCTGCGATGTGAAGGGTTGGGATGAATCGAGTGGGAATATGACCTCTGGCATGACCTGCGTCCTTCCGGTTACCGGCCGTGACCAGTAGGGACGCGGCCGTGGAATCAAGGCGATTCAGGGCCGCGGCAGTTTGAGATGTCGCGGGTCGTTCGTTGTGGGTGTCGGGCGGCCGCGTCCTACGGGGCCACTCACGACGTCGGGTGTCTCCGCGGTCCGAGCGGCGCTATCGATAGCGCGCGCCCGGGGCGAGTTGAGCGTGGACAAATTGGCGGGCGAGAACAGTTTCCTGGCGTCCTCGCCGCAAACAGGGCACGGCTGTTTTTTCGGGGCGGTCGACATCGGATGAGTTGCTTCGAAGTCACCGCACTGCGTGCACCGGAACTCGTAGATGGGCATGAGACGCTCCCTCTGCATGTGATGTAAACCATACAGTGGGGCAGGGATGCCCGCTCCGGACAGCGAGCAGTTTTAGCTGAGCCGCAGCATCACCTTGCTGGAGCCGGAGGCACGGTCGGCAGCGATTCGAAATGCATCGCGTGCCTCAGCCAGGTTGAATTCATGGGTCATGAGGGGTGATACATCGACGTGCCCATCCATGAGTCTGATCGCCTCAGTGATCTCGTCGACGAATCGGTAAGAGCCGCGGTAGTCGATCTCTCGCGTCACGATATTCCCCAGGGCAGCACTGACCTCGCCAGCGGGAAGATTTCCGACCTGAACCAGCACACCCCCGCGCCGCACGGCCGCGATGACACCTCCGAGTGCTCGTGGGGCACCCGATGCTTCTATGGCGGCGTCGACGTCGCTCGGAAGCTTTTCGCCCTGGGCGACGTCCACGAGGTGGTCGGCGCCCATGCGTTCTGCGATCTCCAACGACGCTTGACTCAGATCTGCGGCGTAGATGTCCTTGGCACCTTGCGCCTTGGCTGCCGCTACGGCGAGTGCGCCAATGGGTCCGCACCCATTTACGAGTACGGATTTGTCAGCCACGGATCCGGCGCGATTGACCGCGTGAATCGCTACCCCGAAAGGTTCGGCCAAAGCACCTTCTTTGGTGCTGACGCCATCCGGGAGCGGTCTGATCTGGTCAGGCCGGACCAGCCGGAACTCGGAGAATGCGCCTTGCTCGTGCGGTTGGAAGGCCGCGGAGCCGAAGTAGCGAACCTCGGGCCAAAGATTGGTCCGATCTGCCACAGCGGGGATCATCGTGTGTTTTCCGGCGAGAGTCGCCGGATGAATGGAAACGCGCTGGCCGGTTCGGAGCGTGCCCAGATCGACCACGTTCCTGCCGAGCTCCACAATGTGTCCCGCGACTTCATGGCCCAAGATGAGGGGATCTTGAAGTACTGCGGTACCGGACACTCCGGATCGAACATAGGCCACGTCGGAACCGCAGATGCCGCCCCATTCCATAGCCACAAGAACATCGTCTGGGCCGCAGACCGGGCGATCTATTTCGTCGATGCGCAGGTCGTTGGCTTGGTGGACAACTACAGCTTTCACGTCATATCCCTTGAGAGTTTGAACGGTTATTTCAGGCCCGGTAGCTGAGACCTTTAGCCGAACAAGTTGGTGATCTGAGTCCAGACATCACGGAATGACAGAACCCCCACTGCGATGATCGACAGCGCGGAGATCAGCAGCATGACAGTAAAGAACGAGCCGTCCTTGACCCGGGGGTCCGTTTGGGTTCGAGACAGGTAAATGGTGGAAATTGCCACACCGATCAAGAACAAGGCATTCAGGATTCCGGCAATGATCACGAGCTCAAGGGGGTTGGCGGCGAATATGGCCAGGGTGCCCCACGTGATGGGGAGGACGACCATGATGATCTTCATCCACTTGTCACGAGTCACCATGTTGGTCCAGTCGAAGGCGCCGAATACAGCCAGGGTATTCGCTACCTGCCGGCCCAGGCTGGGGACGTTGGCCAGGATGGTCTTGAAGAGGGCCACTCCTGCCCCAATGAGGAAGAGAACTCCGCCCCACTGTCCGACGGCGGTTTCGAAAATGCTCGAGATCACGGTCATGACCTCGTTGCCCTTGGGTCGCAAGTCGGGCTGCGGATGCAGGACTGCGGCTCCCAGCATGTAGAACGTCATGGTGGAGATCGTGTAGATGATCCACGAAACCCAGGCGTCCAATTTCATGACACGGATCCATCCGCGTGCCCGATCAACCCAAGCCTGTGTCCCATCATTGGGTCCGGACCAGGCCGCATAACCCTTTTCAACCACCCAGTAGGTGTAGGCCGTGATTTCACCGGCACCCACACCCGTCATTCCGAACATTGCCAGAGCCACGCCCATGGCACCGGTGGCAACCTGGAAACGTAGCCCGTCTCCCAGGTCGCCCAGGCTCCAGCTGTATTCGGTGAATTGGATCAGGAACACCATGGCTACGGCGAAGAGCGTCACCAGCATGACGAGCACTGTGGAGATGTTTTCTACGATCTCGTACCGATTCGCCAGGTGGATCGCAATCGCGATCACTACCAGGATCGCAACCCAGAGGCTGATGGACATGAAGGAGAAGGGGTCTCCCCCGATGGGGAAAAGCATGGAGAACGCCAGTGCCGCCCCGCCAATGACGCCTGCTTGCCCAATCAGGAACTGTAAGAACATGAACAGTACGAGCCAGGCCATCCAACCCCGGCCCGCAATTTTCGGCGGCACCTGGTTGTACCCGGTAATGGCTGCCTTGCCGGTGGAAATGGACCAGCGAGCTAACTCAACCTGCACCCAGACCTTCACAAAGGTGGAAACCAGGACTAGCCAGAACAACATGAAGCCGACTTGCGCGCCCAGCGCGGTGGCGGTGAGTAGCTCACCGGAGCCAACAACGGCGGCACCTGTGATCATGCCCGGGCCGAGAAACTTGAGTCTTTGCCCAAATCTTGTGGGAGGCTCTTGGATGTGAGCCTGGTCCAGGATGTACGGGTCTTTGTGCTTGGCGAACGTGGTTTCCTGCCCCGTGGCAGCGCGCATGCCGACTCCTTCGACGACGAGTACGTGCCCTTCCGTGAACAAGAAAGTGGAAGCGCCCTGTGACTGTAGCCACACAACTTCGCCCAGGGTATCCAGTTGCCATAAGTTTCCGGGCGACGCCGCGCGCGACGTTTGCGGGCGGCGTCGCCTTGTGCAGAAGGCCCCTGTCATCTGTGGCTGAGCATCGCAGGCCGGTGCGCCGATTTCATGCGAAGCTCAGCCTCAGATGTCGAGGCGCGCGTATTACAACCGCACAACCATCTTTCCAGTGTTCGCGCCGCCGAGCAGGTCGATGAACGCCTGCGGCGCGTTTTCCAGTCCGTCGCGGAATGTCTCATCCGCCTGGAGAGTGCCGTCCTGTAGCCATTCGATGGCGTGCTTGTGGAACTCCTCGGCCAGGTCGTAGTGGTTGCCCACGATGAACCCGCGCAGATTCAGCTCCTTGCCGACCGCTAGGAACAAGTTGTTCGGGCCGGGCTCCGGCTCAGTGTTGTTGTACTGCGAAACGGCGCCGCACATCGCCACGCGCCCATACTTGCGCAGTGCCCCGATTGCCGCTTGAAGGTGATCGCCGCCCACGTTGTCGTAATACACGTCAATCCCGTCGGGCGCGGCCTTGGTCAGCGACTCGGCGACGTCCCCGTCCTTGTAGTTGAAGGCCTCGTCGAACCCCAGTTCCTTTATGCGGGCGATCTTCTCGGCGGAACCCGCAGACCCGATCACCTTGGACGCCCCCAGCGCCTTGGCGATCTGGCCGACAGCGGAGCCGACGGCGCCGGCAGCGCCCGAGACGAACACGACGTCACCCTTCTTGAACTTCGCGATCTCCGTGAGCCCCACGTAGGCGGTGAGGCCGGGCATTCCGAGGATGCCGAGGTACTTGGACGGGGAGGCGGCCTCGACGTCGACGACGGTCGCGGCGTCGTCGTCGACCACCGAGAATTCGCGCCATCCCAGCATGTGCGAGACGTGATCGCCCACCTTGATGCTGTCGGATTCGGACGCGATCACGGTGCCTACCGCGGTGCCTTCCAGTGGTTCGTCGATCTGGAACGGCGGGATGTAGGACTTGACGTCGTTCATGCGGCCGCGCATGTACGGGTCAACGGACATCACTTCGTTCTGCACGAGAATCTGCCCGGACTTAAGGGTGGGGATCGCCGCTGTTTCGAGACGGAAGTTCTCGTCCGTGGGTGTTCCGTGCGGTCGCGAGGCCAGGACGATCTGGCGTGTTTCTGTGGGTGTTTCGGTAGTTGCCATGAAAATTCCCCCATAGGACTTGTTGGCGTTGATGCAGGGTGGTCTAACGGTGTGAGATGTTTCCACCCTGTGCTGGAAAGTTGGTGAACACAAGTTCCACTAGGGATGATATTGAAGAGCGGCTCCGCCGATATCGCTTGATGATCACGTCAGATCCTCGGGCGTGTCAGGAACTTGGCCTCGAAGGAATCGGGCCATGATGGTGGCCAAGATCAGGGCAATTACGAAGGCGAAAAGCAGCGTGAACCCAAGGCCTGGTGCGGAGGAGGCCGATGGAGAGAGCTGTGCTGGCCAGTAGGGCCCATTCAATGACTCGCATGTTTGTCCATGGTGGCATGTAGGAATTCGAACACGTTCGTATAAGAACCGACAATTGCCCCTTGCGCAGCGGGCGAGAGACTGATGGCATGGGGTATGGAGCCCGATCAACGAGCAGCGAATGTAGATGCTGAGCGCGGCATTCCTAGCGCGATCAGACCGTTTATCCCGGCTTTCCTCGTGGTCCTTCTGGGTATCGGAACGCTCATGCTGAGGGTCGCTGGAGCCATCAATGACACAGCTTCATCGATTGTCTTTGCAATCTTGATTGCTGCCGGTTTGCTCTTCTACGTTCTCATCAACCGAGGAATCGACCCGAAGTAGCGGAGATCGAGATTCGCTTTCAAGGAGTCGCGGGCTACCCGTAGTGATACCTGCATGTGGCAATCAAGACGTCGTCGTTAGTCACCTTGTATACGAGACGATGCTCTTCGGTGATTCTGCGCAACTAGTAGTCAGCAAAGTCATAGCGCAAGGGCTCGGGTTTCCCGATACCCTCATTGCCATTTCGCACGATGTCTTGGATGAGAAGATTAATCCGTTTGAGGATCTTCCGGTCTTGACGTTGCCACCATAAGTACTCATCCCAGGCCGACTCGGACCAGACAAGTCTCATGATTAGTTCTCATTCAGAAGTTCGTGTGATGTGCCGCGTCCAGCCTCCAGCTCCTCCATGGAATTAAGAAGTCGTCGAGCGTTCTCTGGGGAACGCATTAGGTAGGCCGTCTCTTTCAGGGAGTTGTACTCATCCAACGAGACAATCACGACCGGCTCATGGCCAGAACGAGTCACAATGACCTCTTCCCGGTCATCGATGACTGAATCCAAGACTTCCGCGTAGCGAGCCCGTGACTCCGAATAATTCATAGTCTTCATGGAACACCTCCGTACAAAAAAATGTACGCCCCATGTCGAGGGTGACGATTCGCCCGGGGGCTCCGTTTCCCCTGCATCGAGGTCAGAGCCGCGGTGCGGCGACTGCAGGGTCTTCGCGCGATGGGGCGGCCGGAGCGGCGTCGTCGGAGTTGGTGGGCGCTACGCCCAGGACGACTAGGGCGACGGCGAGAACTGCAAGACCTGCCCAGCCGAGGGTCGTGAGTTGCTCGCCCACCACGACGACCGCCAGGAGCGCCGCGACGGCGGGCTCGATCAGGGTGAGTGTCGTGGCGGTGCTGGGGCGAACACGTTTGAGCCCGAGTCCGAATAGGTGGTAGCCGAGGAACATCGGTATCAGCGCCATGTATGCGGCCACGGTGAACGATTCGGTTGAAGCGAGCAGGGGTGCGCCGGTGAGCAAGAGGACGGGTATCAAGAGCGCTCCACCGAACCCGAAGACGGCGCCCATGGCTGCCGCGCGTCCAACCTCATGGGAGATTAGGCGGTGGACCACCCAGGAATACAGGGCATACGTGATGCCGGCGATCAGACCAAGTCCGATGCCGAAGAGTGTGTCCGAGGCTGACGCCGTTGGTTGATCGGCCTTGGCCACACACAACATCGCACTACCTGCGATGCCCAGGGCAGCCGCCGTCATCCACCAGCCACTCAACGGTTTGCGCTCCAGGATGAGCTCTAGGATTCCAGAGGCCAGCGGCGCCGAGGCCAGCGAGACCACCGTGCCGATGGCCACGCCCGCCAAGTGCATCGAACTGTAGAACGCGAGCGGGTAAATGGCCACGGCCACGGCTCCCGCGGCGATCAGACCCGTGTGTGAGCGTAAATCTTGGCGGGCGCGTTTCAGGGAGGGGAGGGCGATGGCGGCCTGGAGCAATCCACCGATGCCAAGGGCGGCCGCGCCGATGGCGAGAGGGCCTGCGTCCGGAGCAAAGGTCGCCGCTGTCCCGGTGGTGCCCCACAAAAACGCGGTGACCAGAATGGCGACGACGCCGCCCGAGGTTCCCTTCATCGGGTTCGGTTCAGATCCGCGAGCATGCCGACGGCGATCGCCCGGGCTCGGCGCAGTCGGCTCGGTTCGCCTTCCAGCCCGGAACGCGCCATGGCTCCTTCGAGGAGGAAGCTCAAGTGTTCGCCCAATTCAGCGGCGGAATCGTTGTCGGTCAGGAGGCGTAGCTGTTCGACCAGCAGCCCCTCCACGTACTCCTTGTGGCGGCGCACGATCTCCCGGCCGGGATCGCCGACGGGAAGTTCCGCAGCAGCATTGAGAAGGCCACAGCCTCGAAAGCCGTGTTCGTACCCGGTACTCGCGTGGTCGATGTAGGCGTCGAATACCGCGAGGATCTGCTCCTGGGGCGTGCTGACCTCAGCTGCACGAGCTCGATGCAACGCGAGCCACTCTTCATGTCTGGCCTCAACGTAGGCCTCGACGAGATCCGCTTTGGAGGAAAAGTTGTTGTACAGGCTCATCTTCGCCACCCCGGCCTGCGCGGTGATCCGGTCAATGCCGGTGGCGTTGATGCCGTCCGCATAGAACCGTTGAGCGGCTGCGTGGAGGATCCGGTGACGAGCCGACGGTTTCCGGGCTGCAGAGTGTGATGGCTGGGGTGTCATGAACGTCTCCTTCATAATAGGTAGACCAGTCTACCTATTATGTAGATCCGGTCACTAGAGTGGGCCACAGCGCGGGCTAGTTCGGACATCCGGGGCAGAGCTTCGCGCGCTGGTGGAGGCCGACGCCATTTCGGGCAGAGGATCGTAGAAAAACCCATAGCTGGCGGGCGAACCACTGCCACAAATGTTCAGCGCTCGTGGTGACGGACCGGCCACGCTGCTGTGAGCAGCGCTGCCCACGGCAGCACCAGGGCCGGGCGGCCATGAGAGCGGACAAGCTTGACGCATGACTGAAACTACTGCTGCTCCGGCCGGGAGCACGCTTGACGAAGAAATGTACCGGCAACTGTTCGAGCGTCGGATCCTGCTACTCGGGGAGCCACTGGAGGGGTGGAACTCGAACCGTCTCTGCAATGGGCTCATCCTTTTAGCGGCCAAGGATCCCCGAGCAGACATCACGTTGATCATCAACTCCCCGGGTGGCTCGGTGCCCGGAATGCTCGCGATTCGCGATTGCATGCGGGCCATCCCGTGCGACGTTGCCACGATCAATCTCGGAATGGCCTACAGCGCCGGGCAATTCCTCTTGTCCTCTGGCGCCCCTGGTAAGCGTTACGCGATGGAACATTCCAAGGTGCTGCTCCATCAGGGTTCATCGGGGATAGCCGGTACGGCCATGGACATCGCAATCCAAGCTGACGACCTCCGTCACACCCGTGACACTGTTCTTTCGCTGGTCGCCCAGGACACCGGTCAAGACCGCGATGTGATCGAACAGGACTCAAGGCGTGACCGGTGGTTCGATGCCCAAGAGGCTCCTGAGTTGGCTCATTCGTTTAGTGCGTGATTTTCGGGGTCGCGGATGGCGTCGAGGACGGCCTGCTGCTC
>NZ_JAVKPR010000033.1:0-23882 GCF_040980905.1 Kocuria sp. CPCC 205235 | reverse complement strand
GCTTCCGCAACTTCGAGCACTACCGCCTCCGCATGCTCCTCATCACCGGTGGACTCGACGCCTCACCCCACACTCAACTCTGAAGAGCCACGTTTCGACCCTGTTTCCGATGCGCAGCATGTCGCTCGTGCAATCTAATTGACGGTACAACCGTTGGTTCCTGGGGTCTGAAAATTGGTCGACGTTAGGACCCTAGAAATCCGAGTTCCTGGCTCTAACGTTCATCAGATTACGAGCCGCCGACTGCCGGGGCTCTAACGTTGATCAGCCTGCGCGTTGGGAGCGGCGATTGAGCTTTTCAGCCAACCACTGAATCCACTTCCAACGAAGAGCCGGATCTTCGAGGTCGTCCAGCACCAAGATGTTGAGATCCCAGCCGTGATCTTGAAAAGTGCGGATGCGATTCATCTCCGTGCCGTACGTGCGGCGATCCAGTAAATGGATCTCACCGTTGTATTCGAGGCCCACTCGCAGTTCGGGCCAGGAAAGATCCGGGTAGGCGAGTTCACCTTCGATCATCACGGGGTGGTTCAAGATCGGCTCCGGAAATCCTTGGGTGACAACCATCCGGCGCACCAACGTCTCCATGGGTGACCACACCGGTTCTGCCGCGTTCCTCAGTGCCCGCTTCGCCGCGATGACGGCTGGGTTCCGCGCTGGCAGGTGTGAAATGGCTGCCGTAATTTCCTCGTTTGTCATTGCGGGCTGAGGGGTGAACTCTGGAATCTGCAATGCTCCAGACATCAGCGCGTCCAGACAGGCAGTCAGCCGCCATTGAGACAGATATGGTGCTGCTGCCACCATAGCTTCGACTGGATGGGCCAGTCGCGTGCCCCAGGGACCCGCATAGGTTTTCAGCCCATGGGACTTGGTTAATCGCATTCCCTGCTCACGTACCGTGGGGCGGGATCCCGACCACGCAAGATGAGGGATTTCGAACGCCTGCCTCAGTTCGCGTGCCCGCGGGGGTGATGGGTCGCTCAAGAAGTCGTTGACCCAGCGTTTGGTGTACCCGACCGGCAGCGTGAACAACTCCAGCGCGTGAATGCCGGTGATACTCAGCCCCACGCCATTCTTCGAATAGTGGTCGTGCAACAGCAGGGACCTTTGGACTGGCTCCGGCGAAGCTTCCGAGCAAACCCACATTCCCCGAACCAATTTGTGAGTCCCCGGGCGTCTCTCAAGATCTCGAGCTCGACTACCCAGCTGTGCCGTGGACCTGACGAGCGGGCGCGGTCCAAGTTCTAAAGGCTCACCGAGTTTCTTCATATCTCGGAGACTAGAAATCCATCCAGCCGATAGAAATGACACTTGCCCGATGTGGAGTTCGAGACACCGTGCACTCTGGTTGGCATGAGAGCCACTACCCCGGACCACCCTGCATCCTGATCGACGGCACACCCGGGGAAACTCGATTCTCGGGTCTCACTGTCGATCAGCCCGCAGTGGCCATCTAAACAACACCGCCCCACCCAGCCCGGAGTGAACGCGGGAACTGGATGGGGCGGCGTCGTCGGCGGGTAATTACCGACGAGAACTAGCTACGGGCGTGGACCCCGCGGCGGGAGACGGAGAGCATCTCGTCGCGGTCGACCACCTTGACGCGTTCGCGGGGGTTGCCCTCGGCGTCGTGGGAGGACTGGCCGAGGTTCTGCTCGTACTCGTCCAGGTCGAGCCAGCCGTCCCAGGTGGTGTACTCGACGCCCTTTTCCTCGAGCAGTGACTCGATGGCGGAGGGCTCCGGGAAGTCCGGATCGGCCAGGGCGGTGCGGTCCTCGAGCAAGTGGTTGATGGTCTCGAGGGCGTCGGACTTGGTGGCGCCGATCAGGCCCACGGGACCGCGCTTGATCCAACCGGTGGCATAGACGCCCGGAACCACGGCGCCTTCGGCGTCGACCACGCGGCCTTCCTCGTTGAGAATCACGCCGCGCTCGGGGTTGAACGGGACCTCCGGAAGCGGCGAACCCAGGTAACCGATGGCGTGGTAAACCGCCTGAATCGGGTAGTCGATGTACTCGCCGGTGCCGGTCACGGAAGCGTCGCCGTTGAGGCGTGTGCGCTCCATCCGGATGCCGTTGACCTTGCCGTCCTCGTCGCCCAAAATCTCGGAGGGCGTCTGCAGGAAGTGCAGGTGCAAGCGGCGGGACGCGGTCTTGGGCGAATCGTCCTCACGCCACTTGTTGAGCGTCTTCATCATGACCTTGGTCTGATTGTTCTCGACCATGGCCTGCTCGGAGGCCTCGTCGAATTGAAAGTCCTCGTTGTAGAGCACGATGTCCACGTCGCGGGACTTGGCCAGCTCACGCAGCTCGAGCGGGGTGAACTTGATCTGAGCGGGGCCCCGGCGGCCGAACACGTGCACGTCCGTGACCGGCGAATCGCGCAGCCCTTGGTAGACGTTGCCCGGGATTTCGGTGACGAGCATGTCGTCAGCGTGCTTGGACAGCACACGCGCCACGTCCAGCGCCACATTGCCGTTGCCGATCACAGCAACTTCCTTGGCGTTGAGCGGCCAGGTCCGCGGGTAGTCGGGGTGACCGTCGTACCAAGCGACGAACTTGGCGGCACCGTAGGAACCATCCAGATCCGAACCGGGAATCTCCAACGGAGCGTCGTTGACAGCACCGGTGGCAAAAATCACGGCGTCGTAATGCGACAGGAATTCCCCCAACGTGAGGTCCTTGCCGTACTCCACGTTGCCGAAGAAGCGGATGTCGCCGCGGCTCAGAATCGAGCGCAACGCAGTGATGATGCCCTTGATACGCGGGTGATCCGGGGCCACACCGTAGCGGATCAGACCGAACGGGGTGGGGTAGCGGTCGTACAGATCAACGCTGACTTCCAGCTCGCCTTCCCGCACGGCCTCGGACTTTGTGAGCATGTCGGCGGCGTAAATGCCCGCCGGACCCGCTCCGATCACGGCAACGCGCAACGGACGTGCTGAAGTAGGTGCTGTCACAGCTGGTATTTCCTTTCAACGCGCACGCATACTCGCGTGCCTGCGGGGACTGGGTTCTACGGTAGTGAAATTTGGGCAATCACACACACCGGGCCACCCCCGCGTAATGTTCCGTCACACCCGGGTCAGGCGATATTCGATTTACGACGCCGCCCCGGCCGCGTCCTGCCCGTCGACAGTGAGTAGTTCCACCAGGTCGGCTACCGAATCCAGCGCCAGGGTGGGTCGGAACGGGAACCGCTCCACGTCCTGGGGCGTGGTCACTCCGCTGTAGACCAGAACGGTCCGCAGGCCCGCCTCCATACCGGAGACGATGTCCGTGTCCATCCGGTCACCCAGCATGGCGGTGGTCTCCGAGTGCCCACCGATCTGGTTGAGGGCGGAGCGGAACATCATGGGGTTCGGCTTGCCCACCACGTAAGGGTGGAGGTTGGTGGCCGCCGTGATCAGGGCCGCAACCGATCCCGTGGCCGGCATGGGCCCCTCCGGCGATGGTCCGGTGGTATCCGGGTTGGTCGAGATGAAACGCGCACCGTTGAGGATCAACCGGATCGCGTTGGTGATGGCCTCGAACGAATACGTTCGGGTCTCACCCAGGACCACGTAATCGCAATCGGTGTCCGTCAGGACGAACCCCGCCTCATGCAAAGCCGTGGTCAACCCCGCTTCTCCGATCACGTAAGCGCGGGAACCGGCGTTCTGATTCTTGAGGAACTGCGCGGTGGCCAGCGCGGACGTCCAGAGATTTTCCTCCGCCACATGCAGTCCCGAGCGCGCCAACCGAGCCGCCAGATCGCGAGGGGTGTAAATGGAGTTGTTCGTCAGCACCAGGTACTCCTGGCCCCGTTCTTCCCACAGTTCCAGGAGCTCCGCCGCACCGGGGATGGCCGTGTTCTCGCGGACCAGCACACCGTCCATGTCGGTGAGCCACGTGGTGACGTGGGTGAATTGTGCCTCTGCGGACTTCGTCATGAGCTTTGTCCTCCCCGGGCAATCATCGTTCCCCTGGCACCAGCGTACTGAGGACGGGCCAGCATGGCTGTGAGTTGAGCAACACCGCGCCAGTGAAGGCAATCACGCGAGAACACTGACCGCGGCAGCGGCTGCGCCGTCGGCGTAGTATTTCTACACAAACGCCCCCATTCCGGTAGCCGTACCGCGCGCTGCCGTTGTGCCTTTGACCCGTGAGGATCTTCATGTCGTCACCGACCAAGCCCGCTTCGCAAACGCGCGAACCCCGCGGAGCGCTGGACCGCTTCTTCTACATTTCCGAACGCGGTTCCACCGTGGGACGAGAAATTCGCGGTGGCCTGGCCACCTTCATCGCCATGAGCTACATCGTGGTGCTGAACCCACTCGTCCTGGGCTACGGTCCGGACGGCGCCGGAAATATCTTGGGTGGCGAGCGCGTGGCCGCCATGACCGCTCTGGTCGCGGGCGTACTGACCATTGCCATGGGCGTGTGGGCCAAATCCCCGTTCGCGCTGGCCACCGGATTGGGCGTGAACGCGTTCCTGGCGGTCACGATCGCCACGAACCCGGGTCTGACCTGGCCCGAGGTCATGGGATTGGTCATCTGGGCCGGTCTGATCATGGTGGTGCTGGTGCTCACCGGCTTCCGCACCGCGGTGTTCAACGCGGTGCCGCCGTCTTTGAAGACCGCGATCGTGGTGGGCATCGGTCTGTTCATTGCGCTGATCGGGTTCGTCAATGCGGGCTTCGTGCGCCGCATCCCGGACGCCGCCGGCACCACCGTTCCCGTGCAAATGGGCACCGGCGGTGAACTGTTCGGCTGGCCCACCCTCACGTTCGTGGTGGGCCTGCTGCTGACCGTGGCGCTGCTGGTGCGCAACGTGCGCGGCGGCATTTTGATCGCGGTGGTTGCAACCACCATCTTCGCCCACATCCTCGAGGCGGTCTCCCCGTCCGGTTCCTCCGTGGACAACCCCAACGGCTGGTCCCTGGTGGTTCCCGCCAATCCCGAGGGCCTGTTCGCGCTCCCCGACCTCTCCCTGATCGGCTCGGCAGCCCCCATCGACGCCTTCCGCGAACTGGGCGTGATTGCGTGCATGCTGCTGATCTTCACCATTTTGCTGTCCATTTTCTTCGACGCCATGGGCACCATGGTGGGCCTCTCCCAGCAGGCCGGGTTGGTCGACAAGAACGGTCAGATCGAGCGCGTGGACCGCGTGCTTCTGGTCGACGCGCTCGGCGCCGTGGCCGGTGGCGCGGGCTCGGTCTCGTCCAACCAGATTTTCGTGGAGTCCTCCACCGGTATCGCCGACGGCGCTCGCACCGGCCTGGCCAACGTGGTCACCGGCATCATGTTCCTGCTGGCCATGTTCTTGACCCCGCTGGTCAACGTGGTGCCCTTCGAGGCCGTGGCCCCGGCCATGGTGGTCGTGGGATTCCTGATGGCCAAGAACGTGGTGCACATCGACTGGGAGGACTGGGGCGTTTCCGTTCCCGCGTTCCTGACCTTCGCCGTCATGCCGTTCACCTACTCCATTGCGCACGGCATTGGCGCGGGCTTCGTGTCCTTCGTGTTCATCCGCCTGGTGCAGGGCCGCTGGCGCGACGTCCACCCGCTCATGTACGTGGTGGCCGGCGCGTTCGTGGTCTTTTTCGGCATTGCCGTGATCGAGGGCTGGACGGCGTAGCTCGCTCTTCGACTACGACGCCGCCCGGGCCACTTCCCGTCGCGCCCACCGGTGCTGCGCGATCAGTACCGCCCACGTGGTCAGCACGAACGGCCACGTGTACATGGCCATCCCGGTGTGCTGCAGCGCCCCCCACAGCGGGACCGTGAGGCACGCACCCGCCAAGGGGACGAGCAAGCGAACTGCGCGAGCGGCGTCGGCGGGTGGGAAGAGCGCGCCCAGGGCAAGGGCGGTCAAGAAGCCGGCCAGGCCCGCCGCGGCGGGTTCTCCACCGAGGATCCAGAAGCCCAGGGCCGTGGCTGCCACTGCACCGGTGAGCGACCACAGGCCCTCGCGCGCTCCGGCGAGAAACATGAGGGCGAGGACCACCAGGCCCGTCAGCAGGTGATCGGTCAGGAGGACTTGCGCGCAGGCCCGGAGCGTTCCGGTGACGAGACCAGGGAGCGGCCCGATCGGCTCGAACCGCGGTACCGCGGAGACGTCTTGATGCCACCGCCCGAAGACCGGGTTCAGCGCAGAGTTCACCGCGCAGAACGGGCCCGTGAGCATGGGCAACCACGTGAAGATGCGTATTCGTTCGAGGAACCGTACGAGCAACGCGCACAGAGCGCTGCCCAGGACGGTCCAGGTGAGCGCGGCGGTAGAGGGGCCGCATGCGAGCAACGCCGCGCACCCGGTGAGGGCTCCGCAGAACCCGTGAATGCCGTCCGCGGCGTCGCGATGCGCTGGCACGGACCTCGGCCGGCGCAGCAGCAGGGATACTCCGGTCTGCACCGCGGCGCCGAGCACCGCGGCACCCGCCAACCACGGGGACGCCACCGTCAGGGCCAGCAGGACCACCAGACCGCTGAGTGTGGCGCGCTGGAAGAAGATCTGCCCCTGGGACCTGATCAGCGCTCGGACCAGCCACACACTGGCGAGTATGGGTTACTCCTGCGGATCCGAGAGGATGCAGAACTCATTACCCTCCGGGTCGGCGAGCACCACCCAGCTGTCCTTGCTGGTTTGGCCCACGTCCACCCTGTAGGCGCCCAGGGATTCAACGCGTGCCACTTCCGCGTCCTGGTTCGAGTCGAGGGCCCGGATGTCCAGGTGCAGCCGATTTTTCACGGTCTTGCCCTCCGGAACTTGCAGAAAGTCCAGCCGCGGGCCCTGCCCCTCGGTGGGCGTGGTGCTGACGAAGCCCTCTTCCTCGTCATCGATCCGGTAGTTCAGAACCTCACACCAGAAGCGGGCGAGGGCTTTCGGGTCCTGGGCGTCAATGGCCAGTGAGCTCACGTAGCTAGTCATGGGCCCACGCTACGGTGACCCGGCGTGGAACGGGAGGGCCCGGAGCCATCGGGTCCGGGTTTACTGCACGGTAGGCCGGGCTACTGCGCAGTGAAGCCGGAAGAAATGGTGCGCTGGACCATGACGGGTGGCTCACGCGCCCGTAATGGTCCCCACCGCCGGCATCTGGTCCGCCGGTTTGTCGTGCCACGGCTGCGTTTCGGCCACGAGCTGGCGGCACCACGCGGTGTCCTTGTACTGCGCGGGCAGCGGCCCACCCAACAGTTCCTTGGCCAGGGCGGCACCCGCCTCGGATCCGGGCTCGGGCAGCGGTGCGTGCGAGGCAGCCAACACCACGTTGCCATATCGGCGCCCCTTCAGCATGGCGGGATCCGCAACCGCACCCACGTGCTCGAACACCTCCAGCAGTGCAGCCAGCTCCGCGCGGGTTCCCTTGAGATTGCGGGTGTCCCCCACGTTCATGAGGTAGATGCCGTCCGGTGTCAGCACTCGATCCACGTGCCGCGCGAACTCCACAGTCCGCAAATGCCCCGGTGTTTGCTCGCCGGCAAACACATCACGCAGGATCACCTCGCGCGATGACTCATGCAGTGATTCAGTGACTTCACGGGCATCCCCGGCTCGGATCCGAAGGAGGGGTGCGCGGGGCAGATCGAGCCATTCGCGGACCAGGCGCGTGAGAGCGGCGTCGAGTTCCACGACCACCTGGCGGGCAGCGGGATAGCGCCATGCGAGGTAGCGCGCCATGGAACACGCGCCGCCGCCCAGGTGCAAAAGGCGCAGGGTGGTGGGGTCCAGGTGGCGGTCCACGTGCTCTTCGGCAAGCGCGCTGAACCACCTCATGTACTCGAATTCGAGCTGGTCCGGTCGGTCCGGCACGATGTGCGATGACGGCACACCGTTGACGCGCAACACCCACGCGCCGGGCACGTACGAGTCATGTTCAAGCTGCACGGTCCCGGTGTCGGTGTGCCAGGTACCTTCGCTCAGACCTGCCGCGTCCGACGACGCCGCGCTCACGGTCTCTGCCTGATCCCGCCGATTCTTATGGTTACGTTTCTTGCTCACTGGCCCCGGGACGCCCGGTTACTTCTGATCCGCGGAACCGGACGTGATGCCGCGGCGTTCCCGAGCACGGTTGAGTTCGTGACTGTGAATGGCAGCCTCGAGGCGCTCGACCTTACCGGAAAGCTCTCCGGTGTGACCGGGCCGGATGTCCGCCTTGAGCACCAGGGACACGCGCGGGCCGTACTCCGCCACCGCAGCGGTGGCCTGGCGGACCACTTCCATGCATTCATTCCATTCACCCTCGATGGTGGTGAACATGGAATCGGTGCGATTGGGGAGCCCGGATTCGCGGACCACGTGGACGGCGGCGGCCACGGCGTCGTGAACGGAAGCGTCGGGGTTGTCCCCGCCACTGGGAGAGACTGAGAAGGCGACCAACATGCTTCCAGTGTGGCACTTCTCTTACCGAAGCGCCCGTGAAACCCTCGGTATTCACACCTTTGTTGCCGCGCTGCACACGTGTCGTCTCTAAACTGAGACAGCAGACCGCCAACCGAAAGGGACCACCTCCATGACCCAGGGCATCTACGTTTCCGCCATGACACCGCAGTCCGGCAAGACACTGGTGGCATTGGGGCTGGCGGACACGCTGTTCAACAGCACGGACAAGCTGGGGTTCTTCCGCCCCGTGCATGACGGTGACTCCCCCGAGCAGGACTCCGCGCTCCAACTCATGAAGCGCACGTTCGATCTGCCCGACTCCCGCTGCCGCGGCGGCGTCTCCCTGGCTCGCACGCGGGAGATCCTGGCCTCCGGTGATCACGACGAACTGGATTCCGTGGCGGTCTCCATTTACTCCGAGATGGCCCGCGAGTGCGATGTGATCCTGGTGGACGGCACCGACCTGGTCGCCCACAACGCGGCCACCGCAGAGTTCGACCTCAACGCTCGCCTGGCCAACAACATGGGGTGTTCGGTGGCCGCGGTCATCAGCGCTCACGACGCGGGATCCGTGGAGGACACCGTCAACGCCGTGGACGTCACCCGCACCGAGCTCCGCCAGGCCGGTTGCGACATCTACGCGGTCATCGTCAACCGTGCCGCGCCCGACCAGATCGAAGAACTGACCCGGCGCGCCAAACCCGGTGCCCACAACCTGCCGGTCTACGTTATCCCCGAGGTCACCGCAATCTCCCATCCCACCATTGCAGAACTCGTGGACGCGCAAGGCTTCGGCACCGACCTCAATGACAACTCCCTGGACCGTGACATCAAGGGCATCAAGATCGCGGCCATGACCGTGGGGCACTTCCTGGATCAGCTCACCGACGGTGACCTGGTGATCACCCCGGGTGACCGGACGGACGTGATGTCGGCGACCCTGGCGTCGTCGTTCGCGGCGTCATTACCGGTGCCCTCGGGCATGCTGCTGACCGGTGGTTTCCGCCCGGAAGGTGCGGTCGCGTCGTTGTTGGCCGCCGCGCCGTTCCCGGTGCTGACCACCGATCGTGACACCTTCAACTCGGCCAGCGCGGTGGCCTCCACGCGCGGCACGCTGGGCGGCGCCCACCCCCGCAAGGTCGCGGCGGCCCGCGGCGCGTGGTCCCAGTACGTGGACAGCGACGAGCTAGCCGGGCGCATGAACCTGCCGCGGCCCGTGAAGCGCACCCCGCTGCGCTTCCTGCACGAGCTCGTGGAATCCGCGCGCGCCGATCGCAAACACGTGGTGCTGCCCGAGGGTGAGGACCCCCGCATCCTGCGCGCGGCGGAGATGATCCACCGGCGCAACTTCTGCGACCTCACCATCCTGGGCGATCCGGAACAGATCAGGACCCTGGCGCAGTCCGAGGGCATCGACCTGGATTTCGAGGCCGAGGGGCTCAACCTGATCGATTTCCAGCACGACGACGAACTGCGCGGTCGCTACGCGGACGAGTACGTGAAGCTGCGTTCGCACAAGGGGGTGACCAAGGAACAGGCGCTCGAACGTATGGCCGACGGTTCATACTTCGGCACGATGATGGTTCAGCTGGGCGATGTGGACGGCATGGTCTCCGGTGCCGTGCACACGACCGCCAACACCATCCGCCCCGCCCTGGAGTTCGTGAAGACCCGCGAGGGTGTCAACATCGTGTCCTCGGTCTTCTTCATGCTGCTGGCCGATCGCGCCTTGGTTTACGGTGATTGCGCCGTGAACCCCAATCCGGATGAGCAGGCCCTGGCGGACATCGCGCTGGCCTCCGCGCAGACCGCCGAGCAGTTCGGCGTGGACCCCAAGGTGGCCATGCTCTCCTACTCGACCGGTGGTTCCGGTTCGGGTGAGGACGTGGAGCGTGTTCGGGCGGCCACCGAGCTGGTTCGGGCCAGCAATCCCGACTTCGAGGTCGAGGGCCCCATCCAGTACGACGCCGCGGTGGACGCCTCCATCGCCAAGTCCAAACTGCCCGAGTCCCACGTGGCCGGTCAGGCAACCGTGTTCATTTTCCCGGACCTCAACACCGGCAACAACACCTACAAGGCGGTCCAGCAGTCCGCGGGCGCGGTGGCCGTGGGCCCGGTGCTGCAGGGCCTGCGCAAGCCGGTCAACGACTTGTCTCGCGGCTGCACGGTGGACGACATCGTCAACACCGTGGCCATCACGGCCATCCAGGCCCAGAGCCTCTAGTACGTACGACGCGGCTCGCGAGGTTCGCGGGCGGCGTCGCCCCTTCGACCAGCTCACCAGAGGCGCCCACCGACCGGGCGCGCGGAAGGACCCATCATGCTCGTGCTCGTTGTCAATTGCGGATCATCGTCGATCAAGTACCAGGTGCGCGAGGTGACCACGGCGGATGAACCGACCAACCCGTACACCTCCTCCATGCCGGCCATCAACGAGAACGTACCGCTGGCCCGGGCGACCGAGGGTGTCGAGACCGATGAAATCGTCACCAAAGGTCTGATCCAGAACATCGGCACGTCCGAGATCAAGGACCACACGCAGGCGCTGGAGATCCTGGCCGAGCGGCTCGATGAAGAGCTGGGTGGGCGCACCATTGACGCCGCCGGGCACCGCGTGGTCCACGGTGGTGAGAGGTTTTCCGCGCCGGTGCTGGTCAACAACGAGATCATCCGCGCGATCGAACGCCTGGCACCCCTGGCTCCGCTGCATAACCCCGCCTCGGCGTTGGGGTTGCGTGCCATCCAGAAGACCTGGCCGCACATGCCGCAGGTGTGCGTGTTCGATACCGCCTTCCACCGCACCATGCCCGAGAAGGCCTGGCGCTATGCGATTCCCGAGGAAATGTATGTCATGCACGGCATGCGTCGCTACGGGTTCCACGGCACGTCCCACGACTACGTGACGGGCAAGGCCTGCGATGTGCTGGGGATTCCGCGTGAGCAGTTCAACGGCATTGTGGCGCACCTGGGCAATGGCGCCTCTGTCACGGCCATCCGCAACGGTGAATCCTTCGATACCTCCATGGGTTACACGCCGCTGGCCGGCCTGATCATGGGTACGCGTTCCGGCGATCTGGACCCCTCCGTGGTCACCGCCATGCTGGACCGCAACCCCGCAATGACCGCCAAGGAACTGGACAGGATCCTCAACAAGGAGTCCGGTCTGCAGGGCATTTCCGGTGATTCCGATATGCGCGCCGTGGAGCAGCGAGCGGCCAACGGTGATGAAAAGGCCCAGCTGGCGCTGGACATGGCGGCGTACCGGTTGGCCAAGTACATCGGTGGCTATCACGTGGCCGTGGGTGGCGCTCAGGCCCTGATCTTCACAGCGGGTATTGGTGAGAACTCGCCGGAGTTCCGCACGCGGGTGTGCAATGAACTGGGTGCATTGGGTATAGCACTGGATCCCGAGTTGAATGCCTCCCCCGAGGGCGACGTGGCGCGGATCAGCACGTCGGAGTCGGCAATCGAGGTGCTGGTGATCAGCACGGATGAGGAACGAGCCATCGCCGAGGCCACGGCGGCGCTGGTGCGGGAGCGGGTGAAGAAGTAGCTCCGCCGCCCCGCCCCTCAACACTTGAGTCCGTAAAACTGCATTCTGACCGGTTAGAAGAGCAGTTTTGCGGACTCAAGTGTTGTAGGCCCTGAGAATTCCGGAGTGTGCCCTCCACAATCTCCCTGGGTGGCTGCGGACCTTCACGGGAATTCATAGTCTCCGGTTATGCCGCCACTCATTCGCATGCCTGATCTGGGGATCAAGCCCCTCGTGGGCACAATTTCGGCATGGGGTGGAGCTTCTAGGTCATTGAACCGTGACACCCATATGCGGCGACTCACCGACAGACACTGGGTCCGCACCTCCGGGCCACTTGATGCACTTCAACGTGCAGCGTTAATGCACCACGTTCTGGACCGTCCGGGGTCAGGGCTGCGAGTCACGGGGCTGACTGCCTTACAGCTCTATGGTCTCCCCGTAGGGTTGCCCGATGCGGACCTGGATCACGTGCTCGGCCATGCGCCACCCGTACGTGTCGGGGAGTATCGGAAGATGCTGGCTACTCCTTACCTCTCCTGGTTAGGCCTCCGGCGGAAGTGTCCGGATAAGACCACGCTGGTGACCAAGTCGTATGGCCTGGGTCGGTTTCCCGGCCCGTGGGGGAGCATGTTGGCCGACCCTGTTGAGGCACTCGTAGTGGCTGCCCCTTACTTGGCCCGCCGGCGAATGACGTCATGTCTTGACGCCCTCATGACTCGTAACATCAGATCCCCCGCTGGCAAGTCATTCCCGTTGTACAGCCGAGAATTTCTGGATCGACGGATCGACAAACTGCCTCCTACCTCCCGTACCGTGCGGAACGTTCGAGCTGCCCTTAATGCCGCCGTTGAAGGCGCCTGGCCCCCACTGAGTCCCTGACTCGAATAATTGTTGTTGCTCATGGGTTTTCGCCGCCCGCTCTGAATTTCCACGTGGTCCTGGACGGCGTCGATCGCTACCTGGATCTGGCCTGGCCGGAACCCAGGATTGCTGTCGAGTACAACGGTGCCGATCACGTGGACCGTCGTCAGTACGGCGATGAGATGTTCCGCCGTCACCGTCTCGAGGACAACGGTTGGCGGGTGCGATACGTCGTGTGGGAAGACCTGATTGACACGCAACGCCGCCATCTGTTGATCGAATGGCTGCCACAGCAGCTCGGGCAGCGGGGGTAAACAATCCAGTCCGTAATAGTGCGGACCTCAAGCCCCACGATGCACTCTTGGGGACCGGAAAGTTCGGGCACCGTGAATCCCCGCGCTAATCATCACTCCAAACGCTCGATGTCGGACAACTTTTTGAGGCGAGCGAGTGCGAAGATCAACATCGCACCGAGGAACCACCAAGCCCCCGTGGACAGCGACATGTATTGCAACAGCACTACCAATAGCACGGCGGGAACGAGCCCCTGGAACATCCATACGATCCGCGCGATGGCTGACAGGTCCCCCATGGGTGTGACCACGCCAGTCATCATCTCTGCGGGCAGGGCCCCGGCGCCGCTCAGACTCAGCTTGATGAGTGGCGGAAGGAGGAAGAGGATCAGGAACGCCGCAGGGACAATGGTCGTTCCCAGGAACAACCAGTCCCCCGTGACAAACCCCAAGGCCAAGCTCAATGCGCTCAAGAGCACTGGCAGGATCAGATGCCGGACCGCCGTGCCCCAGACACCCTGCGGAATAATTCGATCCGCGCCCACGGATTCCAGGTAGTCATTAAGCCCCTTGGCCAGCACACCGAAGACCCACTGCAGCACCACAACTGCCAGCGCCACCAGCAGCGGATCAGGACCAAAAACGGTCACGACGGCACCCGCGCAGAAACTTATGAGCAGCGCACCCATGAGCCGAAATGGCCGTCGAACAAGTGTCAGTGCATCCACGGACACCGCATTTAGCCACGAGTGAGAGCCCAGGGCCAGCCGAGAACCCCGGAAGAACCGCCGCACCGTCCCACCGGTCGAAGCGGCAACCCGCAAATCCCCCGCGACGAGCCCGGCGGTGAGCAGTTCCCGCGATCGCAGGTCCGTACGCAGCCGCGCATCGGTGACCTGATCCAGCGCGGCGGGAAGCGACAGCATCATTGCTACTGCGCAGACCAGGACCGCCCCGGTGAGCGCCCATAGAAGCCAGAGATCGAGGTTCACCCCTAAGGCCAGGCCAAGCATGCCGCAGCCCAGCCCTGTGAAGGCAAGTCGCGCCCAGGTAGCCACTCCTGAACCACCGAGGACGATACCGGAGGCAAAGAGCGCGGCCGTTCCCATACCAAACCCAGCCACCAGCAGCGCATCCACCACCTCCGCTCGCAGCCCGACGGCGATCACCGCAGATATCAACCCCGCGCACGCCGCCACACCGAGGCAAATGCGTACGGTCCGCCGCAGGACCGTCCCACGGAGTCCGAACGGCCCCTCCACGAAATAGAAAAGCTCCTGCGCGGAGATCACCACCGGCCCATATCGGGTGGGCAGCCACGGCGCGAGCAGAATGGCCAGATAGCCACTCATGAAGAACGCGGTAAGAATCGTGTCAGATCCCGCCGCGTACCCCAGTTCCCGCACCCCGAATACGCCGTACCAAGCCAGTGGCCCCGCGAGGTAGAGCCAGTACACGAGGTTCTTGTTGCCGGTTTGCTTGGGTCCGAGCACGCGCTGCGCCTCGACAATACTGCTCCGCTGTGCGCGCTCATCTTCAGTAAGCGCTGGTCGAGAACCGCCAAGCATGTCAGCCCGTGATTCCCAGCGCCACGTGACTGTCCGCGAGCGCCTCCACGAACTGTGGGTCGTGCGTGGCCATGACGACGGCGCCGCCGTTGCGTTTCTTGTCCAGCAACAGTTCCGCGACGAGTGCCCGCCGCTCGATGTCCAAGCGCTGTTCCGGTTCGTCCAGGATCATCAGTTCGGAAGGCCGTATGAGCCCGATGGCCAGGGAGACGAGCTGTCGTTCACCCGAAGACAGTTCAAGCGGAAAACTGTCCTGGATCCTCGCGATCTTGAGAGCCTCCAAAATGCGCTCCGGCTCGGACGTGTCTGGCGAATCTCCCCACGAGACACACACGAATCGGAGATGTTCCAGGACCGTGAGGTCTTCGAAGTACGGGGGGTCGCCCAGTACTGTGGCGATTCCAGCGCGGTGTTTGAGGGAATCGTGCACCTCGATGGTTCCCCCAGTAGCTAGGTCCCGACCGGCCAGGATCTTAAGAAGAGTGGTCTTGCCGGAGCCGTTGGGCCCGGTGAGGACTACACCTTCACCAGCGCTGAGAGCAAAACTCACCGGTGTCAGGATTTCACGACCATAAACAGTCTTGGATACGCCGCTGACTTCAACCAATGTTTCGCTCATAGTCCGTTCACACTAACCGGGCGGGCTACAACTACTTGCTCCGCGTCACCGGATCCTGATCCGACCAGGGGAACACGATCCACTCATCGGTGGCCTTCCACGCGTAGTCCGGTTTCACCTCCGACTGGGGTTTCTCATAGACCACGGCCGAACGGCACTGTGCTCCGTAACCGCTGAGCAGTTCCAGCACGAGGGCCAAGGTGCGCCCGGAGTCGACCACGTCGTCCACGACCAAGACCTTCTTGCCGCTGATCGACTCGGTGTCCAGCATGGGTGCCAGCAGAACCGGGTCCGGCAGGGTCTCGTGCACATCCGTGTAGAACTCCACGTTGACCGCGTCCGAGAGCTTGACGCCCATGGCGTAGGACAGGGCGCCGGCGGGCAACAACCCGCCCCGGGCCACGGCAATAATGATGTCCGGGGTGAAGTCGGAGTCGACGATCATTTGGGCGAGGTTACGGCTGGCGGTGCCGAAGCTCTCCCACGTGAGTACTTCTTTGGTCTGCAGGTCCGCGGAGTCAGCGTGATAAGCCATGTCCGCAGGTTAGTCGCTCCAGCTGAATTGTGCCCACTGTCCCCCGCGACGATCACCGGTCGACGGATGCGGAAGCACTACGCGCCTTCTGCGCCGTCCGTAGCTTGCACGCAATCGCGATGATCACCACCAAGCTGCCGGTCAACAGCAACTGGGTCCGGACCACGGGGTCGAAGAAGCCGAGCACGAAGATCATCGCAATGAGACCCAGAGCCACGTACGACAGGTACGGGTAGCCCCACATGCGGAAGGAAAGCTGACGTCCTGCACGGTCCGAGCGGCGTCGGAGGATGATCTGCGAGATCAAGGACAAGGTCCACACCACCAGAACGGTGGAGCCGATGGTGTTCAGCAGGAACCCGAGCAACTGCTCGGGCCACAGATAATTGGCGCCGACCGTCAGGAATCCCACGATCACAGACGCCACCACGGCCGCGCGGGGCACGCCCTGAGCGCTCAACGTCGCGTACCGGGCCGGGGCGTAGCCACGCGAGGACAATGAGTGCAGCATGCGGGATGCGCCGTAGAGGTTCGCGTTGAGTGCGGAGAGCAGGGCCAACACGATCACAATGGCCATCACGACCTGCGCACCGGGTAGGCCGACCTCGCTCAGCACTGCCACGAACGGGCTGGAGGACAGGGATTCGTCGTTCCACGGCAGGATGATCACCATGAGCGTCACCGCACCGATGTAGAACACGAGCAGGCGCACCACGATGGTACGAATCGCCTTGACCACGTTCTCCTTGGGATTCTCGGTCTCGGCAGCAGCCACAACCACGAGCTCCGTACCACCGAACGCAAACACCACGATCAGCAGCGCCGCGGCCACACCCGTGAAGCCATTGGGGATGAACCCGCCGTGTTCTGTGAGGTTGGTCAGCCCCGGCGACGGCGCCGGCAATAGTCCCAGCAGCAGGGCCACGCCCACCAGCAGGAACACGACCACGGCACCCACCTTGAGCAGCGCGAACCAGAACTCGGACTCGCCGAGTGCCTTGACGCTGATGAGGTTCACCGCGGTGAAGATGACCATGAAGGCCAGTGCCATGAGCCACTGCGGAATCACCGGCCACATCTCGTTCAGAATCTGCGCGGCGGCGGTGGCCTCGGCGGCGATCACGATGACCAGCTGGACCCACCAGAGCCAACCCAGGGTCTGCCCGGCGGTGCGGCCCATGGCCTGCTCGGCATATAACGAGAACGCACCGCGAGCGGGTTCGGCCGCCGCCATTTCACCCATGGCACGCATGACCAACACGAGAATCACGCACGCGACCAAGAACGAGATCAGCACGCCGGGACCGGCCACGGCAATTGCGTTGCCCGTACCAACGAACAACCCGGTACCGATGGCCGAACCCAACGCCATCATCACCAGGTGGCGGGTCTTCATGTGGCTGGCATCGGATTTCTTGATGTCCGGGCATGGAGTGGATGGAGAGTGAGACATGACATCCCGATCAGATCGAGCCGCGCCCTCTGCAGTGGAGAGCGGCGACTTATGGCGTAAGGACAAGGGAGATTCCTTTCGGGCCTGCACCAACAGTATGGACCGGGTGCATTCCAGGAAACCGGGCGAACCCGGTGCAGAGGGTGGGAGAAATTAGTGGGTCAGGCGGCGGGGAAGGCCGAGCGGTCCTTGAGGACCTCCAGTACCCGGTCGTTAGTTGCGAGGTCAGCCAGCGTGACCCGCACGCCGTCTCCGGCGTAGGCGCGCACGAGCACATCGGAGCGGTCGAAGGCGTCGACCAACGCTTGGCACAGGTCCTCCCCCGCGCGCAGCCACACGAAATTCGCCTGGCTGCCCGGCACGTTCCAGCCGGCCTGGCGCAGGGAGGCGACAATACGACGTCGTTCGGAGACGACCGCAGCCACGCGCTCGCGCAACTGCTCTTGGGCCTCGAGCGACGCGATGGCTGCTTGCTGCGCAAGCGTGCTCACGCCGAAAGGCAACGCCACTCGGCGCAGGGCCTCGGCCAGATTCGGGTGGGCCACCGCGTACCCCACGCGCAGCCCGGCCAGCCCGTACGCCTTGGAGAAGGTCCGCAGCACGCACACGTTGTTGTGGGCGCGGAACAGGGCCAGCGCGTCCAGGGTCTCGGTGGCATCGAGGTATTCGGTGTAGGCCTGGTCGATCACCACGAGCACGTGGCGCGGGACCTTGGCCAGGAAATCCGCCAATGTATCGTGCTCCAGCGCCACCCCGGTTGGGTTGTTGGGCGAGCACACCATGACCACGCGAGTCTGGTCGGTGATGGCCGCGAGCATCGCCTCCAGGTCATGGCCCTCGTGGGAATCCAGGGGCACAGGAACCGGGGTCGCGCCGGTCAGGCTCACCAGGATGGGGTACGCCTCGAAGGAACGCCACGCGAAAATGACCTCATCGCCGGGACCGCACGTGGCGGTCAGGATCTGCTGGAGCACACCCACGCTGCCGGGACCCACGGACACCTCGTTGGGTTCCACGTCCAGGAAGTCCGCCAGCCGTTCCCACAACTCAGTGGCGGCCATGTCCGGGTAACGATTCATCCGTCCGGCGGTCCGCTGCACGACCTCCAGAACGGCGGGCAGCGGCTCGTAGTGGCTCTCGTTGGACGCCAGCGCCGCCGTGAGATCACCGGTGGCGCGGCGGCCGGCAACGTAGCCGGGCAGTTGGGATACGACGTCGCGCACGCGCGGTTCGTCGTTCGCGCTCCCGGAGGGCGTGCGCCCGGAAGCCTCGCTGGCCTGGCGGGTTTCCGTGGCCTGGTGCGAGGCTTCGGTGGTCTCGAGCCGGCTGGAAATAGGGCTGGTGGTGGAACTGGTGGTCATCAAGGGGCCTTTCAGATGCCAAGGGCCCGGGTTACGGGCGACCGTTGGAGAGTCGGCTCTCAGTGTGAGCCAGGACACGCTGAAAAGATGGTGAACCCCATGAGCGATATGCGCAATACTTTAATTTTGAACTGCGTTAAATGCTTAGCTAATGCGCTTTAAGGTGACATACTGCACACCATGTACCAGCTCGACCCTCTGGATGCCCGCATCCTCATGGCCCTGGACAAGGATCCGAACGCCACGATCCTGGCTCTGGCCCAGACCCTGGGCGTGGCTCGCAACACCGTGCATGCTCGGCTCCGCCGCCTCTCCGAGGGAGGGGTCATGGGTCCCGTCAGCCAGCGTCTCAATCCACGCGCGTTGGGCTATGACCTCATGGCCTTCGTGGAGCTCTCCATCCGGCAGGGAACGAGCGAGGACGCCCAGAAGGCCCTGCTGCGGATCCCCGAGATCATCGAGATCTACGCGACTACCGGGGACTCCGACCTGCGCGTACGCCTGGTGGCCAAGGGCACCTCGGATCTGCACCGGATCACCAATTTGATCCTTGAAACTCCGGGGTTGCTGCGCACCACCACGTCCATCTCACTGCTCGAAGCCATGCCGCTGCGCATGACCAGTCTTCTGCAGCGAGAGGTGGAGCGAGGCTAGCCCCGCACGGCCCGCAGATGCAGCACCAACCCGGCCACCATGCACGCGGAGCGGAATGCCTCGCCAATCAGCACCCACATGGCCATAGTCACCGCGGTGTCCGCACCGGAGACCAAAGCACCACCGACCACCAGCAGCATCTGCACCGCTGCAATCGCCGCGAACATCCGCTCGCGGCCCCCAAGCATCATCACGTTGCTCATGGCCGAGGTGATCGCATTGATCACCGTGGACACCACCAGCACCACCGACGCCGCCCATGCGCCCTGGTACTCATCGCCCAGCACGGCCACGAGCCCGTCCGAGCCCACCACGAACAAGAACGCCAGGAGCCCCAACGGCACCACTAGCGAACTACCGCCGGCCTGCACCAATAGCTTGATCAGGGCGGCGGGTTTCCGCAGCTCCACGGCAATCCGCGGAGCAAAAACGGTGGCCACGGCGGAGGTTCCCATGGCACCGCCGGACTGGATCTTCTGCGCCACCTCATACACGCCGGCCGCGGCCAGTGATTGCCCACCGATCACGAACATGGGACCTCGCACGCACAGCGAGGTCAGCGCGTTGCCCGCTCCCACGGTCAGGGCGGGGCGCCACGGGATGGGGGCGTGAGCGACGTCGTCGGCGTGAGGTGCCCCCGAAGCATGCCGCGGAACGTATATGGGCCCCGGTTCGGGGACCGCCCTCGCGTGTCGTCCCGTGAACGGGACATCTGAGGCCGACGACGCCGCGCGGCGCCGTCGTGCGCGGCCCTCCTGAACCGACGGTGAGGCGGCGTACAAAATCAGTGTGACCAACACGAAGGCCATAACCTGCGATGCGATCAGCCAGTCCGGCGCGAGCACCGAGGTGACCAGAGCCCCCACCAGCCCGAGCGCGGGAAGCACGATGGACTCCATGAACTGGCCCAGCAGCGGCCAGTTGCGTGCTTGACGCTGAGCCACGTAGAGCTGCATGAACGCAGAGGTGACCGCCACGATGCCCAGCGAAAGGAACCAGGCTCCGGGACCACCCCCGAGCGCCAACGCCGCACACGCAACGGCGGCAATGCCGAACGCAATGCCCCACACGCGCACCAGCGCACCCGAATAGCGACGCGCAAGTGTTACCGCCTGGGCATTCCGGCCCTCAGCCCACAAGGGAGACTGCGAGCGCAGCCCCATGACGTCCAGACCAAGGGGCCCGGCCATGCGCGCGACCAGGGCGACCGCCCACAGGATGCCATTGAGACCCACCTCGGTGACGGAGAAGCGCAGAGCCACTGTGGCGACCAGCAGCATCTGCAGCACGGCCCCGCCCACGCGAATGCCGAGCACCAGGATGGACTGCTTGGCCGCACTCATCGGGGCACCCGGCCGCTTGGGAGCGCCAAGCTGGCTAGGTGCCTCGGTGGAGTCGGCGGGGGGACTCGTGGTGGCGCTGCCCAGCGCCACCCGAGCCGCGGGGGCCTCAGACACGGTTCAATCGTGCCCTCACCACGAGCCAGACGAACTTGGAATTGCCCACCAAGTAGCGCTTGAACATACGACGCGGCTCCTGGACCAGGCGCCAGAACCACTCCATGCCCATGCGTTGCACGAGCTTGGGGGCGCGGGAGGTGATGCCGGCGACCACGTCGAAGGAGCCGCCCACGCCCACGCAGATTCCCGCACCCGTGCGGTCCTTGTGGGCGAAGACGAAGTCCTCCTTGAGCGGGGACGGCACGCCCACGAACACGATGTCCGGCTTGCTGCGGGCGATTTCGTCCGCCATTTCCTGGTCGGTCGTGTCGTCGCGACGCCAGAATCCGTTGTGCCATCCCACTACGTTGGCCCCGCGCGCCAGGAAACGCCAACGCACCTGACGGACCACTGTGTCCGTGGCACCCAGTAGGTAGATCCGGTAGCCCTTCTCCGCACTGGCATCCACCAAACGGTCCATGAGGTCGATCCCGGCCACGCGTTCGGGCAGCGGTGCACCCAACAGCCTGGAGGCCCACACGAGTGATTGGCCATCGGCCGTCACCAGCGTGGCGGTGGCGAACTTGTCGACAAGGTGCTGATCATGGCTGGCTGCCACAAGCTTGGCGGCGTTCATGGCCAGGTGGTTGTAGTGACCCGAGTCCTTTTCGATGAGGTCCTCAATGGTCCGCACCGTCTCGTCCATGGTGAGCGGGTCAACGCGAGTGCCCAGGAGACGGTTGGCAGACTCAACGGGAGTCGATGGGTTGCTCAGCGCCGGGATGCGCACGCGGGCCTCATGGGCCGAGGAGTGGGGTCGGTGAAGCAAACTCATGACTGCACCTCCTCGGACTCGTCACCTTTGAGGAGATCAACCCACCGAGTCAGTGCGTAACTCGCGTGGGCCTGGTTCCAGCGCATGTGCGGCAAGGCCTTGGGACTATTCCGGAATCCGCCATCCTCACCCTGATGCGACAGCAGGTGCCGGATGGTCGGCTCCGGATCGATCTCCAGATCACCTCGGCGGGCCGACCCCGCGAGGAACCCCACGGTGGTGGCCACGTTGTGGACGTCGTGGGACGCGTGGGCCTCGTCCGCGTTGTAGACCGGCAGCCCGTCGAGGGTCAGGCAGTGGGCGTACCAGTAGGCCAGCCCGCGCTCGTACGAGTCGCCGATCTCGTAGCCCTGCTGCTTCAGGAAGTACAGCGAATCCAACACGTAGATCGTGTGGAAACTATCGATCCATTCGAGCCCCTTACCTTCGCCGTAGGCCCACGAGCCGTCCGAGGCTTGCGCCTCCACGGTGCGGGTGATGGCCCGCTGAATCAGGCTCGGGTCTCCGCCCAGGATGGCCAGGGACTCCGCGGCCAGCAGGGACCCGTTATGCACCAGGCGATCGGAGGCCTCCGTATAGCGGAAGAATCCGTCCGGGTGGGCGAGATTCTCCAGCCAGGTGGTGGTTTCAGGTGAAACCTCGCCCAGCCGCTCCATGGCGGAGATGGCGCGCAGGGCGAAGACCGTGGCCACTACATTGGGAGAGTTCGCCAGATAGTGAGCCCACCGGGTCTGAACGTCGAATTCATACCCCCACGGCCCACTGCCACGCGTGCACAGGATCTTGGTGATCAGTTCGTGAGCACGATCCGTGTGGCCGCCATGCTGCTCTGCCATGGCGAACAGCGCCATGGCCTTGGTCATGGTGACTCTGGGGACGCGCGTCATCGAGCGCAGCGAGTTCCCCAATCGTTTGTGTGCCTGAACCCACACCTGCCGAGGCAACCTGCCCTTCAACAGGGGAGCCAGGGGCGAGAGCAACCCGTCATATGGATCCGTGCCGGCGTAATCACGGCTCCGCGCAAAGCCCAGGGCCGCTTCCGTCGCCGAGTGGATATCGTTCCCCAACGACCTGTTCAGAATTTCCTGAGTGTACGAACTCATTAGTCCCCCCTTGTGAAGCCATACTTTGTGCCCGTCCCCCCGAACTGACACAAGGCTTCTATTCGGTTTTATTACCCTGTCCTGGCCTGTCGATATACGTCTTCGAGTCGACTTCGGTAGTGGACAATGTCGTATTGCTCTTGCCACCGCGCCCGCGCGGCCTGGGCCACGGCCACTCTCCGAGGGGTGTCCGCCAGGAGTATTTCCATGGCGTTCGCCAATTCCCGCGGGGCCCCAACGGGCACGATCCATCCGGAGTCACCGTCGGTGATGACGTCCGAGACGGACCCCACATCTGTAACCACCGGGGCCAAGCCCCACGCCATGCCGTCCAGAAGCGAGAGCGGTAGATTTTCCATGTGGCTGGCCAGCACCAAGATGCTGGCGTGGGCAAGTTCCTTCTTCAACCGCTCACCATCGAGCCAGCCCGTGGTGGTCACGTCCGGCGTTGTTTCCAGCAACCGGGTGATGCAACCATCGGGATCGTGCAGGTCCCCCGCCAGGACCAGTCGGGTCCGTACGTGGTCCGGCAATGAACTCCACGCCTGCAGAAGTTCAACGATTCCCTTGGCCCGGGTGACCTTCCCCGTGAAGAGGACGGTGGGAGTGGAACTCGGATTCGGTAACGCGGTGGGACCGGGAACGGCATTGGGAATGATATGCAGCTTCTGCGCCGAGACCCCCAGTTCCTCGCTCACGAACTGGCGCCACAACTCGCCGAGTACCACCACAGAACTCGCGGATCGGAACATGGATCGAACGGCCACGGTCATGACCTCGTTGAGATTCTTGAGAAATTCGGCGTAACCGCCACCGTGTAAATGCAGCACGTAAGGGCGCCGTCTGACGCGCAGCAGACCCGTCAACACGAGTTTTCGCCACGTACTACCCTTCGAGGCCAAGTTCACGTGATAGACAGTGCCGTCCGGAACCGGAGCCCAGCAGGCCAACATGGCCCGCCCGAACGCGCAGAGGCGTCGAGCACGGGGTCCAGGTGCGCCGCCGGACTCGACGAACTCAAAACTCGAATGATCGGATTCGGTACGCGCCAAGTGCCCCATCATCACTCCGATACCACCCGCGGTGTCGGGGCCTGGACCTAGGACAATTACCCGGGTCATCGGCTTTTCTCCACTCGGTGGCGACCACGAACGTTTCGGAAGACCGGCTCGGCCAGTAGTGCGTCGCCACCCGGCAGCCCGGAAGTAGTCATCGGTGGCTCCTCTGTTCTGCGAGCGGGGGTCGTATCAACTGCGTAAAGTGCTGCC
>NZ_JAVKPR010000032.1:0-23932 GCF_040980905.1 Kocuria sp. CPCC 205235 | reverse complement strand
ATCGAGGACCTCGACGTCTATCCCCAGCTACCCCGCACCACCGGCGCGCCCACACTCAACTCTGAAGAGCCCATTTACCCCTCACGGGTGACGAACCCACGTCTCTCATGGATGAGACGGCGGTCGAGCAATGTCTGGAAGCTGCCGGTGGCGCGTGCACCTATACGGGGGCAAAAGTGCAAGTGCCAACCGGCAGCTCGATCCAGCGTCGTGTGGACATGATCCGGAACGTGACTCGTTTACTGGAGTCTTGACCGGTGGGCCACCGCGAAACGGGAGTCCAGTGCGTGTCAGCCGTCCGTACTGCGTGAGCTCGTGAGCCACGTCAACGGAAGCACACTCAGAAAGAGCCCCTGCCACTCCCGCTCCCACAAGACGGCCAATCGGCCGTCGGGAAGCTGGGCCATTGACTGATACACATGGTGGCGGGGATTCAGCACCCGGTTGTGCACCCACGTTGTGCCGTCATCGAAGGACATTCTGAGGACTCCGCGGCCCCGAAACGGCAGCATCTGGGACGCATTGGCGAAGACGATTGCCTCCCGGCCGTCGTATGAGACCCGGATCGCATTCGGTTGCGAAAAAATTTCGGCTATTTGAGCGACGTAATCCACCTCGCCCCAGCTCTGTCCGCCATCCGTGCTCACAGCGTGTGCGACGCGCCCCGGCGGGTGTTGATTGCGCATGTACACGTGGACTGATCCGTCACGTCCCTCGACGAGAGCCGATTCGTGCAAGGAGCCCCGATCATCTTCGAGCCGTCGGGAGCTGAGTTCAACGTCATCGAGTTGCCGACCGTCATTCGGAGACGATCCTCGCGTCCAGGTGGAACCAGCGTCGTCGCTGAAGATGACGGCGCATGAGAAGGTTCTCCCTTCTTCGTGGTTGTAGTAGACAGGGAAGATCAGGCGACCCTGGTGTTTGCCGCGAGTCAGTTGAATGCCATTACCGGGGGAGGTCCCGAAGAATCGCATCCACTCCTCCTTGACCTGCGGTGTGATGTCTTCCGGATCGCTCCAGGTTTCCCCGTCGTCGTCGCTATGGATCAGTAGCACGTATGAGGTTCGGGCGCTCAGCAGGGACTCGTGCGGATCTTCCCCGGTGGCCAAATGAATGTTGCCGGCCGGTTGCGAGTTCTTGGTGACGTTTCCGTCCCGGGCCACGTGGTAATCGGTGGCGGTGCCGTCCTCGGAAATCACTGTTCCGTCGGTTCCGAGCAGATAGCGATGATCGTGTCGGTCGGTTAAAACCATGCGACCTTGGTCGTCATATCCGGTGCCGGGTTCCACATTGGGCTGCCCGTAGCCACCGGGGAACTGATCGATCAGGACAAAAACTCGCCCCGTGTTCTTGTCCTGCACGATCACCGAGTCAATGACGGACGCCGCCGTTCGTCCACTTCCGGGGTATTCGAGAAGTACCTTCGCTTCCTCCCAGGTGGCTCCGCCGTCCATACTGCGACGCATGACGAAGTTGATGTCATTGGGGCTGTCATTGGCGATGCTGACCCGCTGATCGGCACCCGCGAGGACCACACCCGACTCAAGGGTCAACAGGGCCGGAATTCGATAGCTGCGCGATCCATTCATCCCGGTGTCGAAGAGAGCTTGAGTGTGGATCGGCTCCACCGATGCCAATCGTTTGACCTGGTGATCGGAAAGTACGGAGTCGTAGATCATGGCGGACTGTGCCTCGCCGAAGAGCCGGGTGCCTTCCAAATCGGCACCCACCACAACTCGCTGAACATCTCCAATATCACGGAAGAACGCAGTGCCGGCGGAATGCAGTGTCTGAAAACCATCGACGAAAAGCTCGAGAGCGCCTCGTCCGCTGACCAGCACCACATCGTGCCAGTCACCGTCATCCCATCGGCCACGAGCGCGGATGTCGGCCACCACGTCGTCTCCGGACGTCACTGTGTAGGTGATATCTCCGTCTTCGATGGCAAGAGACAACCGTCCGTTCGATCCCTCTGCCTCGACGATGGCTCCGCCCTGTCCTTCACCGCGGGTGCGGTACCGTGCGCGAATTGCCCCACCGTTCAGGGAGCCGCATCGTTTGGCGTCCCGCGGTGCGAGCTCGGCCGCAGCGAACTGGATCAGGGGAGAAACGGTCAGGGATTCGGCCACGACCGCAGTGTTGGAAAGGGGCGCGCCCCAGACAGTGACCCTGGAAACCTGCATGATTCTGCGGGGATCTACCATGAGCGAAGAAACTTCGATGTCGCTGAACCACGCGTGAACGGTGGCGGAGAAGGCCTCGTAACCATCAACAAAGAGATGCGTTCCTGTCTCGTCGACGGTGAGGGCGAGGCTGTGGGGCCGCCCGTCGTCAATGCCGATGGAGTCTTCCGCATCCAGTTGCCGTGTTTCATCGTTACATCGAATCCAGCCGTTCATCCTTCCGCCGGTGACTTCCAGGGTGATCCGTCCCCGCTTACCCCGGGCATCGAGAAGCGGCCCGTCAATGGTGGTGCTGAAGTCGATGTGAACCGTCCCCTCCACGTCGGATCCGACCATTGACCTGCATTTCTCCAGGGAACCTGCGATGTCTGCGGTTCCTCGCTTGATATCCAAGCGGACGGGCGGAGTTGTGTCTTCGTAGCGCATCAAGGGCAACCCTTCATAGTTCGTGCGTCCCGCTGTCAGTGTGGTTCGACCGATCGAACTTCGCGGGCTTTTCCATCGAGATCAGCCGTAGGATGTCTGATGTTCTCAAGTAATGTACATCACATCAAGGGCCGCGTGTCGGTGAAATCCGCAGTTATCTACGGATTTAGCTGAGGGTCTAGCGGGGTTAGTCAACCTCGTGTGCCGTCTCGATGCTAAGGACATCAGACGTCCTATTTCCTATCCGCCGCCCCAACAGATCACTGGAGGTCCAGATGACGGCGCAGCCGAAGACAACGACGCAGGTGCCGTGGTGGCGGCAACTCGACAGAACCAAGTGGAAGGCATTCTTTGCCGCGTGGCTCGGAGTGGTGCTGGACGGTTACGACTACGTCCTGATTTCCTTCGCCCTGGCAGAGATCATTCGAACCTTCGACCTGACCCTTGTGCAGGGCGCATCACTGGTGTCCGCCGCCTTCATTTCTCGCTGGATCGGTGGCTTGATGTTGGGCGCCTTCGGGGATCGGTTCGGACGGAGGCCGGCCATGATCGTATCGATGGGGCTCTTCGCGGTCGCGTCCGTGGCCATGGCCTTCGCCCCGAGCTACGCTTTGCTCTTCCTCTTCCGTCTCATTGTCGGTTTCGCCATGGCAGGGGAGTACTCGACATCGGCCACCTATGTGATCGAGTCATGGCCCAAGCACATGCGCAACAAGGCCTCCGGCTTCCTGCTGTCCGGCTTTGCCTTCGGTGTGATCCTGGCCGCTCAGGTGGACAAGTACTTGACTCCGGCCGTCGAGGCCTGGCATCCGGGGTGGGGCTGGCGAGCCTTGTTCCTCACGGGCATTGCTCCGATCTTCGTGGCCTTGTACATGCGCAGAAATCTGCCGGAAGCGGATGAATGGGAACAAGCGAAACGAGAACGGACACGCGACCGGGAGCCGGATGCGTTCCACGTCTTGTTTTCGGGCAAGCGCCGGATCCTGAACATCTTGGGCGCGGTGGTCGCGTCCGTGGCGCTGATGTTCATTTTTGCCACGGACCTGGTGCCGGGGTGGGCGATTGCTGTTCTTGCCGTGATGCTGGCTGCGATCTTGATTATTTTCATCGCCCAGTTCGACCCCAAGCGATGGATTATCGGCGTCGCGATCATGGTGACGATCTTCGCGTCGTTCATGTACACCTGGCCGATTCAGGGACTGCTCCCGACCTACCTCGAGGGTGTGGGTTACGACCCCGGAGCTGTCAATAACATTGTGACTTTCGCGGGTCTGGGCAACGCCATCGGGTACATCGTTGCGGGATTCGCGGGCGATGCGATTGGTATGCGGCGCTGGTACGTCATCAGTTTGTTCATTTCGCAGACCCTCGTTTTCCCGCTGTTCATTCAGGGCAGTGAATTCGTGATCCTCGTCTCGGCTCTTCTCTTCTTCAACCAGATGTTCGGTCAGGGAGTCTCCGGTCTACTCCCCAAGTGGGTCGCGAGCTATTTCCCGGTGGAAAGACGCGCTGCCGGGTTGGGATTCTGTTACAACGTCGGTGCGCTCGGTGGTGCGGTAGGTCCATTCCTCGGGGCAAATTTGGCCAATACCTACGGGCTGGGAATGGCGTTGGCGGTTCTGTCCGTCGGATTTGCCCTCATCGTGATCTTGTCCATCGGCTTGAACGTGCCTCGTCGACTTCAGAGCCTGGTGAACCGCGACGCGGTCCGCCCCGAAGACGGCAATGACGAAATAGTCGATCAGGCCTGAGCAGACCATCTTGTCGGGGAGAATCACGTGGCCGGTGGTCCGGTCTGATTCTCGACCTTCGCAACGGACGAGGCACACATCATGAACAATAGAATTGAACGCCGAACTTTTCTCGGATCATTGGGCGCCCTGGCGAGTTTGGGCCTGGTCGGAGGGGATCGACTGTTGAGCCCCGCGGTCGCGGTCCCGAGTTCCCACGCCATGGCTGTCCTACACCGTGGCATCGTGGATTCCCGTTTCTTCCGCATCCCGTTCTTGCTGGCGACCCAGTCCGGCGGGCTCATCGTCGGAGCTGATGCCAACCGGTCAACCACAGGGGATTCGGCCGACAACATAGATGCAGTGATCCGCGTCAAATCCCGGTCCAGCGAGGGGAATTTGGCGGAAGGGTGGTCAATCCCTCACATTGTTGCTCCCATCGACATGAAGGACTTCGCGTCGAATTCGGAGTATGCGCAAGAAAGTGTCTCGGTCATCGACGGGGCGATCGTTCAGGACCGGAGCACCGGACGCATCCTGCTGTTGATCGACCTGTTCGCCTGGAATGGCGGGGTGTTCGAACATCTCAACGTTCTTGCGGACAGGAGTGTCCGCGGTGGGCGCACTCGGTCCTTTCCGCTGGGCGACGGTTTTGCCAACGTCCCGGGTAGACCAATGCTCCTGCTGTCGACGCAGAATGTCACCGGTGATGCCGACGGCAAGACCGGAAACATCAACCTGAACACCGACCGCTCCAAGTTCGCAATGGTTGCCGATCTGGATGGTCCGCGAGATGCCGACGGTCGGGTGAGGGTCTTCAATCTTGTGGGAAAGCCACGGCCGTATGGTGAAGCGGGCGTTGACGATTCGAATTTGAGTCTTGGTGAGCCCACTGGGTTCACCCTGGACAATGATTTCGTGGTGCATCGCCACGGCCAAGCATTGACCGTGCCCCAAGTGGGGACATCCGTTGCCGTTCCGATGAGGGTTTTTTACAAGAAGTCGGTTCTGCAGGTCTACAACACCAGTCACATTGCGCAGGTCTTTTCGGATGATGACGGGCAGACCTGGCAGATGGGACGACTGGTCACGCACGAATTCCGTTCACCCGACTCGCGCTACAGCCTGTTGGCACCCGGTCGATGTATCCAGATTGAGCATGGCGTGCATGCGGGCCGACTGGTGGTACCGACCTACACGCAGATGGCGACCGGGATTGAGGCCGTTGCGGTGGTGAGCGACGACGGCGGCGCGAGGTGGACACGAGGCGAACCCGTTCCAAGCGACGTCGCCATGCACGAGACGGCGATCATCGAGGCAGCACCGGGTGTTCTGCGGAGTTTCCACCGACATGCGGCGAGCACCGGAGGAAAAGTGCTCAGCGCCGAGAGTCTGGATGGTGGAATGACGTGGTCGAAACCCCAGTCTGCCTTCGGTGATCTGGGTGCGGGCGTCTCATGCCAGGTTTCCGCGTTGTCCTTGCGGCAACGTCTCGCCTCCAAGGAGACCGGAGAGCGACTGCCGGCCATTGTGGTCATTACCCCCATGGACCGAGCGCGCAAGAATGGAGTGGCCCATCTGGGAGTAGTGCACACGGCCGCCGGTGGAGACCCACGAACACGGGTTGAATGGATCAGCCGCGTGGAAATCACCGATCCCACGACACTCTTTGCCTACTCGTCCGTGGATCAGCTGCAGGACGGACGTCTTCTTGTGCTCTTCGAATCGTCTAGGACACAATCGTGGGCCGATGGTCTGCAGGCCATGTACTTGCAGGAGATCCCCCTGCCCTCACGGCTAGGAATCGTGTTCGGCCAATGCCCGCTGGAGAGGCCGGTAATGCTCTCGGACCGCCTCCCGGTAGGCATTGGCGTCGGCCGCCTTGAGCGCGTCGAGCATGGCCTGGTGCGCGCGCACCGTGTCCAGAATGTCTCGAGCGGGTCGGATCCCTAGTTCGGGCAAGGCTGCGGTGTGCACCTCCCAGAAAGCCAGGACCAACTGATGAATCAACTCGTTGCCCAACGGAGTCAGCAGGGCCGAGTGGAATGCTGAATCGTCCTCCGCGAAGGACTCTCCCGCGTGGGCGCGCCGTTCCATGCGCTGAACAATGGCTTCAAGCTCGGTGTGATCCACCGTGCGGTGAGCCTTGACCAAATCATCAGTGATGAACAGATCCAGCGCGATGCGCACCTGCACCACTTCCCTTAAGGTGCGCAGGTCGTTGTGAAGGTTCATGCGTGCCCGAAACATCAATCCAGAGATCAAGGGCGCCAGTGACATCTGTCCCACGAACGTACCGTGGCCGTGTCGTACGTCCACGATGTCGAGTGAAGCCAGGACCCGAATGGCTTCGCGGATGGACGAACGGGACACACTGAGGGCCTCGCCCAGTTCGACTTCCGTCGGCATGGGATCGCCCGGGCGGAGTCCTTGCGAAATGATCAGTTCTTGGACCTGATCGGCAACCACCGGACGAGTTTCGTTCCTTGAGGCTTGGCTCACCGTTCTCCCCCGATCGGATACGCCACACCTGCGGACTCAACCCCTGACGATCCGAGAAAACCGTTTCCGCATGTAATGGCTCATTAAGATGTCTGACGTTGAACTCTAGATGAGCCCGTTCACCTCAAGCAAACACACCGTGAAGTAGCGGTTCCATGACGTCGCTACCATTGGTGCCTCCCGTGATACGTCAGACGTTGGCGGACGGCCCGGGTGGTTCCAGATGGTCGAAAACCTCTTTGGCCGTGAGGTCGTCGATGACCAGATCGGTCACCGCACCGGAGCGAAGGGCTCCCAGGATCCCTCGCACCTTGTGTCGGCCGGAGACCACGCACATGCGGCGCGGAATCCGGGCGAGGTCCGACGGCGTGGGTCCTGAGGCGCGGCGGTTCACGTCGATATCCGCATAGCTCCCGTCCTCTCGGATGAACACTGTGCAGATGTCACCGACTACACGGTTCTCGTTGAGGCTGCGCAGGGCCGCCTGGGTGAAGTGACCTTCCGTGTACACCTGGGACAGCACCGGTCCCTGGAACGCACCCACACTGAACACTGCAAGGTCCACGGCGGATCGGACGGCGAGAATCCGCCGAACGGAGGACTCCTTCCACAGCAGCGCCCGGGTCTCCTCCAGATCGAAGAACGCTGGAGTCGGGAACGGATAGAGCTCGGCATTGAAGGCACGGGCCATGGTGGAGAGCAGGGGAGTCGAGGTTCCAGCGCCCGTGGTCCGCGGGCCCGCGGCCCCGTTGAGTTGCACGACCTTGACGTCTTGGGCATTCGTGGGCCCCAAATGGGCTGCGATCGTGGACGTGGTGATGCCCCAGGCCACTCCGAGGATCGAACCGTCTTCGACCCAATCGACGAGCAGGTTCGCCGCGTACCGCGACACGGCCTCCAGCCGCTGCCCACTGTGGGACGACCGTTGCGTACCCGCAATGTGGGCGGTGACACCGAAAGTCTCGTGGAACCGGCGCGACAGTCGATCCGGAGGATGATCAGGTGGCCTCAGGGAAATTCTGACGATGCCTCGGCTCTTGGCCTCGGACAGCATCCGCGACACCGTGGAGCGGGAGATCCCGAACCGTTCCGCCACCGCACCCATTGTCATGTCCTGAACGAAGTAGAGCTCCGCGACTTGATAGAGGAATGAATCGTCGTGCATGACACTTCCTTCCAGCTGCACGTATGTGCAATTGGGTTGAGCATACGTGCATTGAGGAGGCATGGTGGTGCGCATAACTACGCAATGGGACGTAGATCACATGTCCCGCCGTAGCGTGGGTTCCTAAGAATCCACGCAGCACACCCGTACGCACAGGTTGAATGAGGTAGATCCCGTGAGAACCACAGTCTTGAATCCCGAATCCCGCCAAGCCGCGCTTCGCGAGATGGCCAACGGCCCGGAACTGGACGTCCTGGTGATCGGCGGTGGTGTCACGGGTGCGGGCGTAGCACTTGACGCTGTCACGCGCGGTCTGCGCACCGGGATCGTGGAGGCTCAGGACTGGGCCGGTGGCACGTCCCGGTGGTCGTCCAAGCTGGTTCACGGTGGGTTGCGTTATCTCCAGCAGTTGGACTTCAAGCTCGTCACGGAGGCCCTTCACGAACGCGAGCGGTTGCTCTACACGCTGGCACCCCACCTGGTGAAACCGGTTCCGTTCCTCTACCCGATCCTCCACAGGGTGTGGGAGCGTCCGTACGTGACGGCCGGCATCGGGCTCTACGACACGCTGGCGCACGTCGGCTCCAAGGTCGCCTCCATGCCGTTCCACCGTCACCTCTCCGAGCGCGGTGTTCAGAAAGCGTTCCCCAGCATCAAACCGGGCGCCATGGTCGGCGCGGTCAAGTACTGGGACGGGCGCGTCGATGACGCTCGCCTCGTCTTGACCCTGATCCGTACCGCAGCGGGTTACGGCGCCTTGGCGGCCTCGCGCACCAAGGTCACGGGTTTGCTCAAGAACGACGACGCCGCCGTGGTCGGCGCGCGGGTCACGGACCTCGAGACGGGGGGCGTCCTCGAGATCCGGGCGCGTAAGGTCATCGCGGCAACGGGTGTGTGGACCGAAGAGACGCAGGACTTGGCCGACACGGACGGCGGACTCAAGGTCCTGGCGTCCAAGGGCATCCACATTGTCGTACCCCGCGAACGCATCAAGGGCGAGGTGGGTCTGATTCTGCAGACCGAGAAATCAGTGCTGTTCGTGATCCCGTGGGAGCACTACTGGATCATCGGTACCACGGACACGCCTTACGAGCAGGATTTTTCCGCACCCGTGGCCACCTCGGCGGATATCGATTACGTCATAGAACACGCGAATGTCGTCCTGGATGAGCCGTTGACCCGAGAGGACGTCATCGGCAGTTTCGCCGGACTGCGCCCACTGCTGCAGCCGGGGGTCAAGGACGGTACGGAGACCGCGTCCACCAAGGTCTCCCGCGAGCACACCGTGGCCGAAGTGGTTCCGGGGCTGATTTCCATTGCCGGCGGAAAACTGACGACCTACCGCATCATGGCGCAGGATGCCGTGGATTTCGCGCTCGGTAAGGAGCGCGCCAAACAACTGCCCTCCGTGACCGAACGGACTTTGTTGCACGGCGCCGACGGCTACGTTCCCCTGACTCGCCAGGTCGAGCAGATCAGCGATCGATACGGATGGACACCGGACATGGTCGAGCACCTGCTCAATCGCTACGGCTCGGCCATTGCCGAGATCGAAGCCATCGTGGATGAACGAGCGGACCTCGCCGAACCGCTCAAGGACGCACCCGATTACGTGCGTGCCGAAATTGTCCAAGCGGCCCGCAACGAAGGCGTGCTGCACCTGAGTGATGCCTTCCAGACCCGCACGCGCATGAGTTACGACCAACCCGATCACGGACTGGCCGTGGTCGACGAGGTCGCCGACCTGCTGGCCGCCGAACTCGGCTGGGACGCCGACCGCAAGGCGCAAGAGGTTCAGGCCTACCGAGAGCTTTCTGCCGCCGAGGACGCCGCCGCCGAAACCACCGACGACACGGCCGCCGCAGCGGCACGGGCCGCGGCGCCGTCGTTGAACACCCTCTGAAGACGGGGCGATACCGCACAACGAGATGGGCAACCATCGCCCCAGAAACCGCATGAACCACCGGTCCACACGGACCACCGAGAGAGAAAACATGACTGAAGGAGTCATCCAATGACTGCATTGACGGCGCTGCTGCCGATGGAGACAGCAGCGCAAGTGGTGCCCCTGGGCACGGTGTTCTGGTCCGAAGTGCTGGGTACGGCCATGCTGACCCTGCTGGGCGTGGGCGTGGTCGCCAACCACCTGTTGGGAAAGACAAAGGGCAATGCCGGTGGTTGGTTGCTGATCAACTTCGGTTGGGGCCTGGGCGTGTTTGCCGGTGTCTACGTGGCATGGCAGTCCGGCGCGCACCTGAATCCGGCCGTGACTGTGGGCCTCTTGGCCTCCGGTGCGGAAGAGTATGCCCCCGGGGTGGCCGTGACCGTGGCCTCGACCCTGGTGTACTTCGCGGCTGAATTCCTCGGTGGTTTCCTGGGTGCCGTGGTCGCGTGGATCGCCCACAAACAGCACTACGACGAGCCCCTGGAACCCGCCGCGAAACTCGGCACCTTTGCCACCGGGCCGGAAATCCGCTCCTACCCGTGGAACGTCGTCACCGAGACGATCGCGACCTTCGTGCTGGTGTTCGTGATCCTCATGTTCGGCGGAACACCGTCCGAACTGGGCCCCTTGGCCGTGGCACTGCTGGTGGTCGGTATCGGCGCCAGCCTGGGCGGACCCACCGGTTACGCGATCAACCCGGCGCGTGACCTCGGTCCCCGTATCGCTCACGCGATCCTCCCGATCCGAGGCAAGGGCGGCAGCGACTGGGGCTACGCCTGGGTCCCCATCGTGGGCCCCATCCTGGGCGCACTGATCGCCGGTGGCATCTTCCAGATCTACCCGTCCGCCAATTTCTGATCCACGAACTACCCACCACAACGATGTGAGGAGTTACCACCATGACCAAGCGATCCGGCACCACAGCCGCAAACGGTAAGAATTCCAACGAGGCCCAGTACGTGATGGCCATTGACCAGGGGACCACGAGCACCCGGGCCATCATCTTCGACCACTCCGGCAATATTGTCAGCGTCGGGCAGCAGGAGCACAAGCAGATTTTCCCGCGCGCCGGGTGGGTCGAACACGACGCCACCGAGATCTGGCGGAACGTGCGCCGGGTCGTCGCCGATGCCCTGGCGGAGACGGAACTCACCAAGGACGGCATTGCCGCGGTGGGTATCACCAACCAGCGTGAAACCACGGTCGTGTGGGACCGCACCACCGGCAAGCCGGTGTACAACGCCATCGTGTGGCAGGACACCCGCACCCAGGCGATCGTCGACGAGTTCGCGAAGAACGGGGGAGTGGACCGCTTCCGCAAGCGCACCGGTCTGCCCCTGGCCAGCTACTTCGCGGGCCCCAAGATCAAGTGGATCCTGGACAACGTGGACGGCGCTCGCAAGAAGGCGGAGGCCGGCGACCTGATGTTCGGCACGACCGACAGCTGGCTTGTGTGGAACATGACCGGCGGCACCAACGGCGGTGTGCACGTCACGGACGTCACCAACGCGTCCCGCACGCTGCTCATGAACATCGAGACCCTCAATTGGAACAAGGACCTGGCGGACGCCATGGACGTTCCGATGTCCATGCTCCCGGAGATCCGTTCCAGCAGTGAGGTCTACGGCAAGGGCCGCTCACGGGGCTTCGTGAGTGGCGTTCCGATCGCCGGCATCCTGGGTGACCAGCAGGCCGCCATGTTCGGCCAGACCTGTTTCAAGCCCGGCATGGGCAAAAATACCTACGGCACCGGCAACTTCTTGCTGATGAACGTGGGCGAGGAACCGGTGCAGTCCGACAACGGTCTGATCACCACGGTCTGCTATCAGATCGAGGGTCAGAAGCCCGTCTATGCACTGGAAGGTTCCATTGCCGTCACCGGTTCCCTGGTGCAATGGGTGCGCGACAATCTGGGCCTCATCAAGGACGCCAAGGAGATCGAGACGCTCGCCAAGGACGTGGAGGACAACGGGGGAGCGTACTTCGTACCGGCGTTTTCCGGACTCTTCGCACCCCACTGGCGCCCGGACGCCCGCGGTGCCCTGGTGGGGCTGACCCGCTACGTGCGCAAGGAACACATTGCCCGCGCCGTGCTGGAGGCCACCGCCTACCAGTCGCGCGAAGTGGTCGAGGCCATGAACAAGGACTCCGGCCAGGACCTCGTGGAACTGCGCGTGGACGGCGGCATGACGGCCAACGAACTACTCATGCAGTTCCAGGCCGATCAGCTGGACGTGCCGGTCATCCGGCCCAAGATCACCGAAACCACCGCCCTGGGTGCGGCATACGCGGCGGGTCTGGCGGTCGGTTTCTGGACCGATCTGGACGAGATCACCGAGAACTGGGCCGAGGACAAGCGGTGGAAGCCCAACGGCAAGACCGAGGACAACGACAAGCTGTTCCGCAACTGGGGCAAGGCTGTGACCAAGTCGTTGGACTGGGTGGACCAGGACGTCGACTGAATCGGCTATAGTTGATCGCTGGCTGGCAAGCTGCGCTCAATCATGACCTCATCACCGTGTCACCCTCACGGCCGAGATCATCTGAGCCAACTGTAGGTATGACGGATTGCGGCTGATCCGCACCTCTCCCGCCGGGACCGATTCCCGCGCGCAGGAGGCCAGAACCACACAGATCGGTTCACGCACCACCGTGCGTGCACCGTCGACCGCATGAAAGGCAACATGGCTAACAACGCATTGCGTGCGCGCCGTCAGGTGCGAAAGTCCCGCGCCCTCGGTATCGCACTGACCCCGAAGGCCGAGAAGTACTTCGAGCGTCGCCCGTACGCTCCCGGTGAGCACGGTCGTGCCCGCCGCAAGTCCGACTCGGACTACAAGGTTCGTCTGACCGAGAAGCAGCGTCTGCGCGCTCAGTACGACATCCGCGAGAAGCAGATGCACCGTGCCTACGTGGAGGCCAAGCGTCAGGACGGCCAGACCGGTGAAAACCTCATCGCTCTGCTCGAGACTCGCTTGGACGCTTTGGTGCTGCGCGCTGGTTTCGCTCGCACCATGGCTCAGGCCCGCCAGGCCGTCGTCCACCGCCACATCATGGTGGACGGCCAGCGCGTGGATCGCCCGTCGTTCCGCGTGCGCCCGGGTCAGATGATCCACGTGGTTCCGCGTTCCGAGAAGATGGTTCCGTTCCAGGTGGCCGCCACCGGCGCACACCAGGACGTCCTGCCCGACACCCCGGGTTACCTGGACGTTGCGATCGACCGTCTGCAGGCAACGCTGACTCGTAAGCCCGAGCGCTCCGAGGTCCCCGTGACCTGTGAAGAGCAGCTCGTGGTCGAGTACTACGCCCGTATGGCGTAATGCTTTTCCCACGCTCTCCCGGTTTCGGGTGAGTGGTGCACACAGCCCGTGGCTTCCGGCCGCGGGCTGTGTGTGTTTTCGGGGGCGGATGAACCGGCAGCCCCCAGCAAGGTTGGGTAAAGTTTCCCTTCGGTCGGCCGTGGCACCGGTTCGTGGCACGGCACATCATCAGCTCAACAGACGAGAGGTACGGATCGCCCTATGGACGGTGGAGATATCGCGGGACTCATTGCCGCGGGCGTGTTTGCGGTGCTCGTGGGATTGTTGGCACTTCCGATCATCAAGCTCGGGCGCGTGTTCGACGAACTGCGCCTGACCATCCGTTCGCTCAACGATGGCACCACACCCTTGATCGACGAGGTCACCCGCACGGTGTCCACCACCAACACCCAGTTGGAAAAGGTGGACGGCATCACCTCCAACGTCTCGGATGCCTCCGCCAATGTGTCGGCGCTGTCCTCGCTCGTGGCGTCCACGGTGGGTCAGCCGCTCATCAAGGTTGCCTCGTTCTCGCACGGTCTGCGTCGCGCCTTCACACCGCAACAGGGTCCCAGCTCGCCGCAGCCGGGGGCCTCGCCTTCCGCGAACCACAGCACCGCCGACGGCGCGGCGGGCTCGACCCGCGCGACGGCGCCCACCGCGGCACCCGCTACGGAACACCCCGCCTCGGAACGCCCCACCTCGGAGGGGCCCGGCACGGTGCGCGACCAGATCTGAGTTTCTTCGGGCCGTGAACGTGCCCGAGCCACGTAATTATCGAGTCGGACCCGAAGGGACACACCATGGGAATGTGGTCCAAACTGGCGCTCATCGCCGCCGGAGCCATCGCGGGGAGCGTAGCCACCCGCGTGGCCAACAACCCGAAGACGCGAGAGGCGATCGCGGGGCAACTGGAGCGGCGTCGTAGTACCGAAGTGCAGCTGCGCTCCGGCTCGGCCGTACAGCGGATGCAGGCCGTGAGCGGCTACCTGCAGGATTTCGCGGCGCGCGTGAAGTCCGGGATGAACGAACGCGAAACGGAATTGCGCGAGCAATTCGGCGTGCGCACCCCGGTCGATCACACCGCCAATCACCCCGGGGCGGGCGGCCCGCACACCGTGGTGGGACCCCAAGACAACGTAGAATCCACCGAGATTATCAATCGCGGTCAATCGTCAGAAGGAAATAACCGGTAATGCTCTCACACGAGATCACCCAACGCTGGCTGAGCTATTTCGAAAGCCAGGGTCACAAAGTCGTGCCGTCCGCCTCTCTGGTGTCCAACCAGCCGGGTGCGATGTTCACCATTGCCGGCATGGTGCCGTTCATCCCGTACTTCCTGGGGCAGGAAACCGCGCCGTTCCCGCGTGCCACCTCGATCCAGAAGTGCATCCGCACCCTGGACATCGAAGAGGTCGGTAAGACCGCGCGCCACGGCACGTTCTTCCAGATGGCCGGCAACTTCTCCTTCGGCGACTACTTCAAGGACAAGGCCATCCCCATGGCCTGGGAGTTGCTGACCACCCCGCTCGACAAGGGTGGCTTCGGGTTGGATCCCGACCGCCTGTGGGTCACCGTGTACGAGGGCGACCAGGAGTCCTACGACCTGTGGCGCGACACCGTGGGTATCCCCGAGGAGCGGATCCAGCGCATGGGCCGTGACGAGAACTACTGGGACACCGGTCAACCCGGCCCCGCCGGCCCCGACTCCGAGATCTTCTACGACCGCGGCGCCCGCTACGGCAAGGAGGGCGGCCCGGCGGTCGATGACGACCGTTACATCGAGATCTGGAACCTCGTGTTCATGCAGTACCAGCGCGGCGAGGGACAGGGAAAGAACTACGAGATCCTCGGTGACCTGCCCAAGAAGAACATCGACACCGGTTTGGGCGTGGAACGTCTGGCCATGTTGCTGCAGGGCGTGGAGAACTTCTACGAGACCGATCAGGTCCGTCCCGTGCTCGACGCCGCCGCCGAGCTGTCCGGTCGTACCTACCGCTGTACCGAGAACGCGGAGCAGGAGGGCTACGAGGACGACGTGCGCATGCGTGTGGTCGCCGACCACATCCGATCTTCGCTCATGCTCATCGCGGACGGCGTGACCCCTGCCAATGAGGGACGCGGCTACATCCTGCGCCGTCTGCTGCGCCGTGCCGTGCGTTCCATGCGTCTGCTGGGTGTCACCGAACCGTGCCTGCCCGTGCTGCTACCGGCCTCGCGTGACGCCATGAAGGGCGTGTACCCGGTTGTGTCCAATGATTTCGAGCGGATCTCCCGCATTGCGTACGCAGAGGAGAAGGCGTTCCTGAAGACCATCGAGTCCGGCACCGCACGCCTCGAGCACGCCGTGACCCAGGCCAAGTCCGAGAAGCGCGTGGTCAGCGGTGCGGATGCGTTCGCCCTGCACGACACCTTCGGCTTCCCGATCGACCTGACCCTGGAAATGGCCGCTGAGGCCGGCGTCTCCGTGGATGAGAAGGCCTTCCGCGGACTGATGACCGAGCAGCGCGAGCGTGCTCAGGCGGATGCCCGCGCCAAGAAGGGCGCGATGGCGGACCTGTCCGAGCTGCGCCGCCTGCTCGACGACCACGGTTCCGTGTTCACCGGTTACACCGAGCTGGTCACTCAGACCTCGGTGCGCGCCGTGCTGTCCGAGGGCGTGACCGTCCCCGCAGCCAGCGCCGGTGAGCAGGTGGAGATCGTCCTGGAAGAAACTCCGTTCTACGCCGAGGCCGGTGGCCAGGCCGCTGACGTGGGAGTCATCGAGGGCCCTGACTTCTCCCTGGAGGTCCTTGACGTCCAGCAGCCCGTCAAGGGTCTGTCCGTGCACCGTGTCAAGGTCACCTCGGGTGAAGTCACCCAGGGTGATGCGGTCACCGCACGCGTGAACTCGCGCCGCCGCCACGACGGCGAGGCCGCCCACTCGGGTACCCACGTGGTGCACGCTGCCCTGCACGAGGTGCTCGGCCCGGACGCCGTGCAGCGCGGTTCCTTCAACAAGGAGGGTTACCTGCGCTTCGACTTCTCCCACGGTGCGGCCCTGAGCGCGTCCCAGATGCAGGAGATCGAGCAGATCTCCAACACGGCCATCCGTGACGACTTCGAGGTCGTGACGCAGGAGATGCCCTTGGCCGAGGCCAAGAAGCTGGGTGCCATGTCCCTGTTCGGCGAGAAGTACGGCGAGAACGTGCGCGTGGTCGAGATGAACGGTCCGTGGTCGCGTGAGCTGTGCGGTGGTACCCACGTGGGCTCCACGGCCCAGCTGGGTTCGTTGTCCTTGGTCTCGGAACAGTCCGTGGGCTCGGGTAACCGCCGCGTGGAGGCGCTGGTGGGTCTGAACTCGTTCAACCACCTGGCCGCCGAGCGCACCCTGGTCAATCAGCTCACCGGCATGCTCAAGGTCCAGTCGACCGCCGAGCTGCCCGAGAAGATTTCGGCAACCTTGGACAAACTCAAGGAGACCGAGCGTCAGCTGACAGTGCTGCGTCAGCAGCAGTTGCAGGCTCAGGCCGGTCAGCTCGTCAACGACGCGCAGCGGCTGGGCACGGTCAACGCGGTCCTGCACAACGCCGGTGAGGTCGCGTCCGCGGACGCCCTGCGTTCCCTGGCACTCGATCTGCGCACGCGCCTGGGTTCCGAGCCCGCCGTCGCCGCCGTCACGGGTGTCGCCAACGACCGCCCGCTGATCGTGGTGGCCGCCAACGACGCCGCTCGCGACGCCGGTCTGGCCGCGGGCCAGCTCGTTCGCACCGCCGCCGGGGTGCTCGGCGGCGGTGGCGGTGGCAAGCCGGATGTCGCCCAGGGCGGCGGTTCCGACGCCTCCAAGATCGACGACGCACTCGAGGCCGTGCGCGAGCAGATCCGCTCCGTAGTGGGCGCGTGAGCAACACCTTCGTGAGAGGCGTCCGCATGGGCGTGGACGTGGGATCGGTCAGGGTGGGAATAGCCCTGACCGATCCTGACTGCGTGTTGGCCACGCCGCATCAGACGGTCACCCGGGACAAGAATCGCAAGAAACGCTTCGATGTGAAAATCATCACAAGCATGTGCGAGGAATTCGGAGTGGCCGCGGTGTACGTTGGATTGCCGCGTAGCTTGAACGGTCAGGAGAATCGATCCACTGACATGGCCCGAGAGTACGCGGCAGCCCTGCAGAATCGGTTAAGCTCACGTGAGTGCGAAGCAATCGTGCGGCTCGTGGATGAACGCTTGTCCACGGTTGCGGCGCACCAATCGCTTCTGGACGCGGGGGTATCTCGGAAGCACCACATGGACAAGGTTGATCAGATGGCAGCTGTGACGTTCTTGCAGGCGGCCATCGATCAGGGCAAGGCAACGGGAACCGAACCCGGTTTCCCCATCGACAGTTAGATCGCGGATAATGGACGATATTCTTCGGCAGCGCGCCGAAAGTATCCGAAGACCACGGACAACGGCGGACGGAGATCATTCGTGAGCGATCAGCCACGAGATAACAAGGCCAACCGCGGCCCTGAACAGGGTGGCGCAAAGGACTCCGCCACGTCCGGCGGCCTTCTGAGCACTCTGGAAGCCGACGATAAAAGCCGCCGCCCGGGTCTCTCCGGTGCCTTCGAGCACCATGATGTCTCCCCGGAGATGGCGGCCCGCCAGAAGCGCCGTTCGCGCGCATCCCTGGCCACGGCCATTGCGCTGTTCATTGCGGCCCTGTTGATCGTGGTGGCCGTACTCGGATCCGCTTTCGGCCTGTTCGAACGCAAGGATTACAACGGTGAAGGCGACCAGGACGTCAACTTCACCGTGGGCGACGGTCAATCAACCGGTCAGATCGCCAATTCCCTGGAGTCCGAGGACATCGTGGCGAATGCCGGATACTTCATCGAGACGTTCCAGGAACGCTATCCCGAAGACTTCATCCAGCCCGGTGATTACCAACTCAAGACCCAGATGAGCTCGGACGCGGCCATCGACGTGATGATGGAGCGCGACGAGGCAACGCACTATGCCGCCGTGCCGCAGACTCAGCGCATCGACGACACCTTCCAAACCCTGAGTGAATCCACGGGCATCGACACGTCCGAGTTCGAAGCGTTCAAGGAAGACACCGATCGCTTTGGCGTTCCGGAAGAATTCCCCACCCTCGAAGGCTGGCTGCACCCCGGTGAGTACCGCTTCCCGTTGGACGCCAGTGCGGAGCAGATCATCCAGGAGATGGTCGACCGCACCAAGGGCACGTTGAACAACAACGAGGTCCCCGAGGATCAGTGGTTCCGCGTGATCACCGTCGCATCGCTCGTCGAGTTCGAGGGTGTACCGGACATTTATCCCGAGGTCGCCGGTGCCATCTACAACCGCATCGACCGTCCGGACGATGAGACCAACGGCTTGATCCAGTCGGATGCGTCCGTGACCTACGGCCTGGGCAAGCGCACCTACCACGTCTCCGATGAGGAGAAGCGCGACAAGTCCAACCCCTACAACACGTTCGCCCACCCTGGTCTGCCCGTGGGACCGATCGGTTCGCCCGGTGACGAGTCGATCAAGGCCGCCGCCAACCCGGACGAGAACGATTACTACTACTGGGTGACCGTGAATCTCGACACCGGCGAGACCAAGTTCGCCGAGAACTTCGAAGAACACAACCGCAACGTTGACGAGTACCAGCAATGGTGCGCGGACAACGAAGGCCGGTGTAGCTGATTCACGGGGGAGCAGACATGGAGCGATACGCCGCAGCGGTGCTGGGTCACCCCGTGGCGCACTCCCTGTCACCCGTCCTGCACTCGGCCGCCTATCGCGTGATGGGCGCCGAGTGGGACTACACACGGTGGGACGTACCCGCCGAGGACTGGAACGGGTTCTGGCGTGAGCGCGTGGCCGAAGGTTTCTGGCGTGGTTTCTCCGTGACCATGCCGCTCAAGTCCTTGGCTGCCACCCAGGCTGATGAACGTACGGCGATGGTCGAGGCCCTCGGAGTGGCCAACACTCTGGTGTTCCGGGCGGACGGTTCCACCATCGCGGACAACACGGACGTCACAGGCATCATGGCCGCCGTAATCGCCGCGCGCGAGATCCCTTCGGAGCCTCGCTGCGCAATTCTCGGTGGTGGTGGCACGGCCACGGCTGCGGTCGCCGCCCTGCACGGGCTGGGCGCCCCGTCAATCGACGTGTTCGTGCGCTCCCTGGATCGTGCCGGGAAGGTCACCGACGCCGCGGCGAGACTCGGCGCGACCGTCACCGCGCGCGCGTGGGGCGAGGCAGCGGCGTCGTTGGCTGACTACGATGCCGTGATCTGCACGCTGCCTCCCCGCGGGGCCGATGAACTGGCGGCGGAGTTCGCAACCCTGAACGCGTCGGTGAGTGGCGTACTCCTCGACGCGGCGTATGACCCCTGGCCCTCGGCCATAGCTCGGTCATGGCAGGACGCGGACGGAGCGATCGCGCCCGGAATAGATATGCTGATCTTTCAAGCGGTCGATCAAGTGCGCTGGTTCACCCTGGGTCGCGCGGATCGACCCGTTCCCCGCGAAGCCGAGCTCACGGCCGCCATGTGTCGGGCCGTTAATCGCCCCGAGCGCGCGATCCCGCAGCGGGTTCGCGAAGCACGTCTGAACCGTTGACCGGATCACCGTCCGTTTCCGGGAGCCTGACCGGCTCCCACGATCGAGTACTGGAGTAGAACATGTTGCGTTGGCTCACGGCCGGAGAATCTCACGGCGAGGCCCTCGTGGGAATCATTGAAGGTGTTCCCGCCGGGGTGGAACTCACCACCGAGATGATTCAACGGGCACTGGCACGCCGCCGTCTTGGTTACGGTCGCGGTGCACGCATGAAGTTCGAACAGGACAAGGTCCGCATTCTGGGAGGTGTGCGGCACGGCCTGACCCAGGGTGGTCCCGTGGCAATCGAGATCGCCAACACCGAATGGCCCAAATGGCAGGACGTCATGAGTTCCGATCCCGTGGACGCGGCCAAGCTCGAGGGTCGTGCCCGTAATGCTCCGCTGACTCGCCCTCGCCCCGGTCACGCGGACCTCACCGGTATGCAGAAGTACGGTTTCGTCGAGGCACGTCCGGTCTTGGAGCGCGCGTCGGCCCGCGAGACCGCTACGCGCGTGGCCCTGGGTGTGGTCGCCTCCCAGATTCTGGCGGCCCTGGACGTGCGTCTGGTATCCCACACGACCGCGATCGCGGAGGTTTCGGTTCCCGAGGACGCCGCCCTGCCCACCGCCAGTGACGTGGAAGCGCTCGACGCCGATCCGTTGCGTTGCTTCAACAAGGCCACCTCGGACGCCATGGTCGCGACCATCGACGACGCCCACAAGGCGGGGGAGACCCTGGGCGGCGTGGTCGAGGTGCTCGCCGAGGGCCTGCCCCCGGGACTGGGCTCCTACGTGCACTGGGATCGCCGTCTCGATGCACGCCTGGCCGGAGTACTCATGGGCATCCAGGCCATCAAGGGCGTGGAAGTGGGTGACGGTTTCCGCACCGCGGCACGTCCCGGCACTCGCGCCCACGACGAAACCCTGCCCGGTTCGGACGGCACCGTGCACCGTGTGACCAACCGCGCCGGTGGTATCGAGGGCGGCATGTCCATCGGTGACCTGCTGCGTGTGAGAGCAGCCATGAAGCCGATCGCCACCGTTCCCCGTGCCCTGCACACCGTGGACATTTCCTCGGGCGAGGCCGCCCGCGCCCACCACCAGCGCTCGGACGTATGTGCCGTACCGGCGGCCGGTGTCGTTGCAGAAGCCATGGTCGCACTTGTGCTGGCCCAAGCAGCACTCGAGAAGTTCGGCGGCGACTCGATTGCGGAGACCGTCCGCAACAAGGACGCCTACCTGGCGGCTATTCCCGAGAACCTCCGGACCTCGCCGGAGCTGGCCGACCCCTCGGAGCTAGCGGCCCTCGATGAGGTGCGCGGGGACCTTTCGTGAGTTCCCTGCCCACGCCGTTGGTGCTCATCGGGCCCATGGCGGCGGGAAAGTCACACCTGGGTCATCACTTCGCCAAGCGCTACGGTCTGGATTTCGTGGATGCCGATCACGTGATCGAGGCGCACCACGGTCCGATCCCGGCGCTGTTCACCGCTCACGGGCAGCAGCACTTCCGCGCGATCGAAGCCGAAGTGGTCGCAGACCTACTGGCAGACCACCGTTACCGCAACGCGGTGATTTCACTCGGTGGGGGAGCACCCATGACCCCGGCCGTACAAGATCTGCTGGCCGGTCACACGGTGATCTACCTTGAAGTCGATGAGGCCACGGTTCGCCCGCGGATCACTGGGAACAAGACCCGCCCCATGCTGCAGCCGGACCCGGAACGGCGCTGGCGGGAGATTTTGGACGAACGGCGTGACACGTATGAACGGCTCGCCACGATCCGCTTGGACGGCACCGGCCACCGGCGCATCGGTTCGCTGGTCCAGCAACTGCACAGAGCTTTGAAAGAACTACGAAGGGACGCCACAGCATGACTGATTCGGTGACCACCATTCCCGTCCAGGGAGACACCCCCGACAACCGGTACGACGTGCTCGTGGGCAACGGGCTGCTCGGCAAGGTCCCCGAGCTGCTCGGGGAACGCGTCAAGAAGGTCCTGATCATCCACCCCCGCGCCCTGCGCGCGACCGGTGACCTGGTCCAGGAGGACCTCAAGAACGCCGGCATCCAGAGCTTCGTGGCCGAGATCCCAGACGCCGAAGAGGGCAAGCGTGTTGAGGTCGCCGCGTTCTGCTGGCAGATCATGGGCACCTCGGACTTCACCCGCACGGACGCCGTGGTGACCGTGGGCGGCGGTGCCGTGAGTGACCTGGGTGGCTTCGTGGCCGCCACGTGGTTGCGCGGCGTGCGCGTGATCCACCTGCCGACCACCCTGCTGGGCATGGTCGACGCCGCCGTGGGCGGTAAGACCGGGATCAACACCGCGGAGGGTAAGAACCTCGTGGGATCCTTCCACCCGCCGGCCGCGGTCGTGTGCGATCTCGACTCGCTCAAGACCCTTCCGGAGAACGAGTACCTGACCGGCATGGCCGAGGTCGTCAAGTGCGGTTTCATCGCCGATCCCGTGATCCTGGATTTGATCGAGGAACACCCGCAAGAGGTGCGCGATTCGCAGTCGCCCGTGGTGCGTGAACTGATCGAGCGCGCGATCCGGGTCAAGGCCGAGGTGGTCTCCTCCGACCTCAAGGAATCCGGGCGGCGCGAGTTCCTCAACTACGGCCACACACTCGGTCACGCGATCGAGCACAACGAGCGCTACCAGTGGCGACACGGCGCCGCGGTCTCCGTGGGCCTGGTGTTCGCCGCGGAACTGGCGCGTGCGGCCGGTACGCTCGCCGACGACGTCGTGGACCGCCACCGCAGCATCCTCGAGTCGTTGGGGCTGCCCGTGACGTACCGCGCGGACCAATGGCCGCGTCTGCTCGAGGTCATGAAGCGGGACAAGAAGACCCGCGGCAACCTGTTGCGCTTCGTAGTCCTCGACAAGGCCGGTTCACCGCGCATCATGGAGGTTCCGGACCCCGCGATCCTCTTCGCGTGCTACCAGGAGATCGCCGAATAGCGCGCACGAACGGTGTACCGCACCGGGCGCGGTACACTGGTTCGGCTTAACGCCCCCAAAATCTTTGCAGTGATGTTTCCGACGAGAAAGTGAATCCGTGGCAACCAGCAACGACATCAAGAACGGCACCATCCTCAAGCTCGACGGGAACCTGTGGCAGACCATCGAGTTCCAGCACGTCAAGCCGGGCAAGGGTGGCGCGTTCGTGCGCACCAAGCTGCGCAACGTGACCAGCGGCAAGGTGGTCGACAAGACCTTCAACGCCGGTGCCAAGATCGAGACCGCCACGGTGGACCGTAGTGAATACCAGTACCTGTACCAGGATGGCGAAGACTACGTGTTCATGGACAACTCCACCTACGACCAGATCACGGTTCCCACCGCTGTCGTGGGGGATGCCGCCAACTTCATGCTCGAGAACCAGAACGTGACCGTGGCGATGTACGAGGGCGCTCCGCTGTACATCGAGATGCCGCCGTCGGTCGTCTTGGAGATCACCTACACCGAGCCCGGTCTGCAGGGCGACCGCTCCACCGGTGGCACCAAGCCCGCCACCGTGGAGACCGGCTACCAGATCCAGGTTCCGCTGTTCCTGGAACAGGGCACCAAGGTCAAGGTCGACACCCGCAACGGCGACTACCTGGGACGCGTCAACGAGTGAGCAGCGCACGCAGTAAAGCCCGCGTCCGCGCGGTAGAAATTCTGTTCGAGGCCGAACAGCGTGACGAGTCCATCCAGGACGCGCTGAACCGCCGTCGTGACAACAGCACCTCCAAAATCAACCCCTACACGGTGGACATCCTCGAGGGTTTCTATGATCGCGCCGAGGACATCGACGAGTTCCTGGAAACTTATTCGCAGGGTTGGACCCTGGACCGCATGCCCGCTGTGGACCGCAATGTCCTGCGCGTGGGCGCGTGGGAATTGCTCTACAACGACGAGATCCCGGATGCCGTGGCGGTGTCCGAAGCCGTGGCGGTGGCCCGGGAATTGTCGACCGATGATTCACCCCGGTTCGTCAACGGGCTTCTGGGTCGGTTGCAGAAAGTTAAGCCGTCTCTGCTGGATTTGAACTGACCCCCGGGAGTTGGACTGAGTAATTCGGTTCCAACTCCCGGGGGTCAGTTCATGGGGAAGCAG
>NZ_JAVKPR010000031.1:0-25467 GCF_040980905.1 Kocuria sp. CPCC 205235 | reverse complement strand
TGGAATACCGGACCCAGGCCCTAGCGGCCTAAGCTTTTACTTGGCCAGTCCAACTTCTTGGGACCAGTTCATTGGGGATGCGGCCCTCAGTCTGTCTCTTGTGGCGGAGACCCGTTGAGGGTGCTCGATCAGGCCTCGAACTTATAACCCAGTCCGCGCACCGTGACGATGTGGCGGGGTTGTGACGGATCCGGTTCAACCTTGGAACGCAGCCGCTTGATGTGCACGTCCAGGGTTTTGGTGTCACCCACGTAGTCCGACCCCCAGACCCGGTCGATGAGCTGCCCGCGGGTCAACACACGACCGGCATTGCGCAGCAGCATCTCGAGCAGCTCGAATTCCTTGAGCGGCATGGTGACGGCTTCCCCGCCCACGCTCACCACGTGTCGTTCCACGTCCATGCGCACCGGCCCGGCGGCCACCGTGGCGGTGATGAGCTCATCCGGTTCCGCACGCCGGCGCAGCACGGCCCGGATCCGAGCCACGAGTTCGCGCGAGGAATACGGCTTGGTGACATAGTCGTCCGCGCCCAGCTCCAGCCCCAGGACCTTGTCGATCTCGGCGTCCTTGGCGGTGAGCATGATGATCGGAACGGTCGACTGCTGCCGGATCTGCTTGCAGACTTCCGTTCCGGACTGGCCGGGCAGCATGAGATCCAGGAGCACGAGGTCCGCGCCCGCCCGTTCGAACTCACTCACCGCGGACAGGCCATCAGCCACCACGGTCACTTCGAAGCCTTCTTTACCCAGCAAGTAGGCCAGGGGATCGCTGAGAGACTCTTCGTCCTCGACCATCAGAATGCGGGTCACTTACGCTCCTCCTCTAGGTGCATACGTTCATTGGTGGAGGCGGCCACCGGGCCGTTGTACTCGTCCAGGTCTTCCACCTGCGGAATGACCAGGGTGAACGTGGAACCCCGCCCGGACTGCGACCATACGGACACTTCTCCACCGTGCTGAGCCATGACGTGTTTGACGATGCTCAGCCCCAGCCCCGTGCCACCGGTTTGTCGCGACCGGGCGCTGTCCACGCGATAGAAGCGCTCGAAGATTCTGTCCTGCTCGACATCGGGGATGCCCGGCCCCTGGTCCGTGACCATGATCTGGGCCATTCCGTCACGCTCGCGCAACCCCACGCCCACGCGAGTGTTTTCGGGTGAGTACCGAACTGCGTTGTCGATCAGATTCCGAGTGGCCGTGACCAGCAGGTCGGGGTCGCCGTAGACCGGGGTCTTGAGGTTACCGCCCACCTTGATGGTGATGCCCTTGTTCTCCGCGGTCAGGCGCGTGCGGTCCACGGCCTCACTCACCACCCTGTTGAGGTCCACGACCGTCCCCTTGGACACGACGTCCGTGCCCTGCAAGCGGGACAGTTCGATGATGTCCTGCACCAGAGCGGAGAGCCGGATCGCTTCTTTGTGGAGGCTCTTGGCGAAGTGCCGGACGGCGTCCTTGTCCTCTGCTGCGTCATCGAGGGCCTCGGAAAGCAAACTGATGGCACCCACCGGTGTCTTGAGCTCGTGGGACACATTGGCCACGAAATCGTTACGGATGGACTGCGCGCGCACGATCTCCGTCTGGTCGTCCGCGAGCAAAAGAATGTATTCCTCCGCAATGATGACCACCCGGATGTCCAACACGATGGCGCTCTTTTCAAGAGGGCCACGAGTGAGTTCCAGGCGACGTTCTTCGACCACGCCATTGCGGCGAGTTCGCCGGATCATATCCAAGAGTTCCGGGTGAACCACGGTGTGTCCCCGAACGATCCCGTACGCATACGCGGCCGGGGAAGCCCTGATCACGCCGTCCACACCGTCGACCACTACATAGGCCAGCCCCAGGGCCGCCAGGATCTCGGCGGTGCCTTCCGGCAGGGTGGGTTCCTCCACAGCGACCAAGGAACGGCGGCGTCGCTGGCTGACCCGCACGGCAATCAATCCACTGATACCGAGCAGGAATCCGACAAAGCCCGCCAACAGGGCAACCGAGGTCACGCTCACTCTGCCCAGCTTAGACGGACCGTTTGGGTGCCAAGTACGCAATCCGGCCATTCCAGGTCGGGTTCAACCAACGTTCACCTTAGGATGAGCGTTAGTTCATTCGCCCCTGCGACTGTGATAGCGCTCGTGCGTAAGTACAGTGCCCCCGCGTCCCAGCTGCTAGCTGGACACCAACATCACGTAAGCTACGTGACCAACGAATGTTCTGAACGAAAGGACGCCCTCTGTGCGCAAGGTTTTCCAGGCTGAACTTCACCAGGTAGGTGAAGAGCTGATTCAGATCGCCACTCTTGTGCAGCAGGCACTGAAGAGCTCCAAGGTCGCATTCCTCGAGGCAGACGTTCAGGTGGCCGAAGAGGTCATCTCCAACGACGCCCGAATCGACTTCCTCCAGAACGACTTGGATGAGCGCGCCATTGACATCTTGGCGCTGCAGTCCCCCGTCGCTTCCGATCTCCGCATGATCGTGGGCGCCCTGCGAATGAGCGCTTCGCTCGAGCGCATGGGTGACCTGGCCCGCCACTTGGCCCAGCTCGCTCGCATGCGTTTCCCGGAGCCGGTGCTTCCCGAGGCATTGAACCAGCACTTCGCGGAGATGTTCGATATCGACCTCCAGCTCATCGAGCGAGTCATCTCCGTCCTTGAGGACCGTGACATGAGCGTTGCGGATGAGATCTACGCGCTGAAGTCCGAGCTCAACCAAAAGCACCAGCAGGTCTTCGACATGCTGGCGGACCCGAACTGGGACTCCTCGGTCCCCACCGCCGTGGATGTCACTCTGGCCTCGCGTTACCTCGAGCGCATCGGAGACCACGGTGTGTCCGTGGTTCGTAAGGTCTCCTACTTGGTCACCGGCGACTGGGCTCCGGTGTCCGACACCCACCCCACCGGCCACGGTCACATCGGTACCGACACCGGTGAATAATTAGGACTCCCGGAAACCGGGAGGCGCGTTACGATCCTGACGCGCCACCCGGTCTCCCGATCCAAGCGAAGATCCACAGAAAAACGCCCCACCACGAGGTGGGGCGTTTTTCATGGTCTGGAAACCAGGGGTTACTTCTTGCCCTGGTTGGCCACGGCCTTGATGGACTCGGCAGCGGCCTCGGGATCGAGGTAGGTACCGCCGATGGTCACCGGCTTGAGGTTCTGATCCAGCTCGAAGTACAGCGGGATGCCGGTGGGGATGTTCAGCCCGGCGATGTCCTCGTCCGAGATGTCGTCCAGGTGCTTCACCAGCGCGCGCAACGAGTTACCGTGCGCGGCCACGAGCACGGTCTTGCCGGCCTTCAGATCCGGCACGATCTGCTCCTCCCAGTACGGGAGGAAGCGCTCGAGAACATCCTTGAGGCACTCGGTGCGGGGCAGATCCGCCACGTCCGCGTAGCGGGGATCATCAGCCTGTGAGAATTCCGAGGAGTCATCCAACTTGGGCGGCGGGGTGTCGTAGGAACGGCGCCACACCATGAACTGATCCTCACCGTACTGGTCGCGCACCTGGGTCTTGTCCTTACCCTGGAGGTCGCCGTAGTGGCGTTCGTTCAGGCGCCATGAGCGCTTCACGGGAATCCAGTGCCGGTCCGCCGCATCCAGCGCGATGTTGGCAGTGTTGATGGCGCGGCGCAACAGCGACGTGTGGAGCACATCCGGTGCGAGATCGTTGTCCTTGATCAGCTCACCGCCGCGCTTGGCCTCGGCCATGCCCTTCTCGGTCAGCGGCACGTCCACCCAACCGGTGAACAGGTTCTTCTCATTCCACTCCGACTGCCCGTGGCGCAGGAGGATGAGCTTGTACGTTGCTGAATCATTAGCCATGACTTCATTCTTCCACCCGCGTGACCCGTTGGCACGTGTTATTCGCATGTGTCACCTAGCGCCGCTACAGTGTCGATGTGCCAGCCAGCTACCGCCCCGTAGGAACCATCACTCGGGGAACGACCAACCCCAATCGGTTGCGGCGAGCGGACCGCTACGTGGCCGGACCGTTGGCCCCCGTACTTCGGCATGCGACAGATCCGCTCGTTGTCGATCTGGGCTTCGGAGCCGCGGCCACCACCACGGTGGAAATGAGTGCTCGGTTGCTGCGCGTCCGCCCTGACGTTGACGTGGTGGGCGTGGAGATCGACCCGGACCGCGTGGCCACGGCACAATTCTTTGCCCGGCCGGGATTGAGTTTTCGCCGCGGTGGCTTCGAGATTCCGATCCCCGGGCGCTCCCCCGCGTTCATCAGGGCGTTCAACGTGCTCCGCCAATACAACGAGGAAGAAGTTCCGGCTGCGTGGGAGCTCGCGTGCTCACGCCTGGCTCCCGGCGGGGTGTTCCTGGACGGCACGTGCGACGAGATCGGCCGCCGAGCCACCTGGATCTGTTGTGATGCGACCGGCCCGCAAACCCTGACGATCAGCATGCAGTTGGGGAGCTTCGATCGACCGTCCGATGTAGCCGAGCGTCTGCCCAAGGCACTCATCCATCACAACGTGCCCGGCGAACGCATCCACCGTTTCTTGTCCGCCGCCGACGCCGCTTGGCTGGCTCTCGCGCCCTTGGGCTCCTTCGGAGCGCGGCAGCGTTGGGTGGCCATGTGCGCACGATTGCGCGCAGAGGGCTGGCCCGTGTTGCACCGTGAATCACGTTGGCGTTTGGGGGAACTCACGGTCGCGTGGGACGCGGTGACGGCGCAACAGTAGGAAAAAGTTTTCCCGATCACGGAGTACCGGGAATAGAAGAGGTTTCGAACGTGGGTTATCGACTAAGATAACCAACTAGAATACGACCAGCAAAGACGCCGCTATTCAGTTTTTTACTATTGCACCGACCATGTCAATTGGTCATTGGTCTTCCTGTTGCCGTCGGTCCAGACGTCGAGACTTGCCCCGGTTGCGCACGCAGCCAGCCCTGCGGAGACGCTCCACGAGCAGTAGGTGATTTCAAGGGCCGTCAGCGACGAGAGGCCCTACGGTTCGTGGCATCGTCCTTCTTGAGGAATACCGAATATTTGAGAAATAGCGTGGATATCGCGGTAAAAAGGATGATTGCAGGATAGGCAATGGCGGCAAACTGATCGCCGCCGCGAGCATCGACTTGCCAGGTCACCACCAAAGTGACAAAAACTATCAACACTAAAATGAGCCAACGCATTAAATACCTTTAACTATGAGAAATGTATATCAATTCACTCTAGGGTGTTTGTACGTGATCCACACTGACCATATGGCCATAATTTGTCTCAATTAGGTCACGGCCCTCGTCAGCACGTACTAGTACTCGGCGGGATGACGAAGACCCCGGTCTCGAGGGAGCATCGCTCACTCATGACCGGGGTCTGTAGTCGTTGACGCTGATGGCCTACCAGTAACCGGGGTTGCCGGACTCGCTGGACACGGCGGGTTTCACATCGGCCAGGTACACGCCGGAGATCGTCGCGGCGATCAACATGAGGATCAGCGAACCCTGGCCCGGGAATCCGTTGCTGAACAACGCCAGGGTGGAGAACACGGCACTCAGGACGCTCACCACGGCAGCGCCGGCGGTCAACGCGAGCCAGAAAGTCTTGGTCCGCTTCCAGGCGCGTTCGAACTGCGGCGCGGAACGGCGCACGCAGTCCAGTACGGCCATGAGGCTCAGTGCGGCCACCACCAGAGTGATGGCATAGTCCAGGTAGCTGGCCAGTGCAATGGCCCAGGGGATTGATGTCACGTTGTCAGTCTACCGATCTACCAGTTCGTCCAGACCCGCTTTCAGGTCCTCCCACAAGTCATCCACGTTCTCAATTCCCACGGACAGCCGCAACAGAGTGTCCGGCACGGTGTCCGGTTCGTCGTGATGACGACGACGCCGCTCCACCAGGGATTCGACGCCTCCCAGGGACGTGGCTGGGGTCCACACACGCAGGCCCTCCACGAGCGCCTGGGTCGCGGCGACGTCGGCGTGTGGGACGACCGAGATGATCGAGCCGAAACCGCCGTCCATCTGGGCCGCGGCGCGCTCGTGCCCGGGATCGTCGGGCAGTCCGGGATAGCGGACCTCCGCCACGGCGGGATGATCGCCGAGTCGACGCGCCAGTTCCGCCGCGCTGGCCATTGAACGCTCGAGCCGCACCGACAGTGTGCGCACCCCACGCAACGCGAGCCAGGCTTCGAAAGGGCCGGGGATGGCGCCCTCGAGCGAGCGCTGTTTCTTGAGGTTCGCGCGCAATTCGGGGGTCGAGCAGACCACGGCGCCCAGAACGACGTCGGAATGACCGGCCAAGTATTTGGTGACCGAATGCACCACGAGATCCGCACCGAGGGTGAGCGGGCGCTGCAGTAGCGGCGTGGCAAAGGTGTTGTCCACGCACGAGAGCACGCCCGCCTCGCGAGCCGCGGCGAGGACCGCGGGCAGATCGGCGACCTCGAGCATGGGGTTGGTGGGGCTCTCCAACCACAGGACGTCCGCGCCCTGAATGGCGGCGATGGTGGCCTCGGTGTCCTCGACGTCCACGGTGCGCACCGAGAAAATCCCGCGGTCCTCGAGTCGGTGGGCCAGCTGAAGTGTGCCCTGGTAGCAATGCTGCGGCATGACCAGGGTGCCACCCACGGGCACCAGCGTGAGCACGGAAGCAACCGCGGCCATTCCGGAGGCGTAGCTAAGCGCCGGAACCGGGGCCTCCTCAAGATTGGCCAGGACCTCCTCGAACGCTTCCCACGTGGGGTTGGTGAACCGCGCGTATGTGCGGTCACGGTCGTTCAGGTCACCGGCACCCCGATAGGTGGATGTGAGAACGACGGACGGGTTCACGGGAGCGTCGTGCTCGTGGGCGGGACGGCCGCCGGAGACGACCACGGTGTCTTTACGCATGGTTCCAGGGTAATGCGCCAGCGCCGTGAGACTCGCACTGCACCCAGGGAGTTCCACGTACAGCCTGTCGGTCCCGCTCGGTACAGTTGAGCGCGTGAATGAGACTGCGCGCGGTGCACTGATCGTCTTCGAAGGCGGGGACGGGGCTGGGAAATCCACCCAGGTCCAAGCGGTGGCGCGCGCCCTCGAATCCCAGGGACGTACCGTGATCCGCACGCGCGAACCCGGGGGCACTCCCCTGGCCGAATCCGTGCGCGGACTGGTGCTCGATCCCGCCCACGCTCCGGTGGATGCGTACACGGAAGCGTTGTTGTTCGCTTCCGCCCGGGCGGATCACGTGAACCGCTTCATCCGCCCCGCCATCGATCGTGGTGACGTGGTGATTTCCGACCGGTTCGTGGATTCCTCCGTGGCCTACCAGGGTGCGGCCCGTGGCTTGGGGGTGGAGAACGTGCAGGAGCTCAACGAGTGGGCATTGCGCGGACTGACCCCGGACCTTACCGTCCTGCTGGACGTGGACACCTCAGTGGCGGAAAGCCGCCGCACCGACCGCGGCCTCGCCGCCGATCGCATGGAGGGCGAGGACCGCATCTTCCACACCGTGGTCAATCAGGCCTTCCGGGATCTCGCCGCGACCGCGCCAAAGCGGTATTTGGTACTCGCCGCCGATCAGCCGGTCCAAGTCATCACCGACCGAATTCTCGAGCGACTCACGGAGGTGCTCTCATGACCGTGTGGGATCAGCTCGTGGGTCAGCACCACGTGGTGGAACAGCTCGAACGCGCCGCCCGGGACAACAACCCCACCCACGCGTGGCTGTTCACCGGCCCTCCGGGATCGGGGCGTTCCACGGCCGCGCGAGCGCTGGCCGCGGCACTGTTGTGCGACCACGGAACCGGCTGCGGTGAATGCCACTCGTGCCGCACTGCCTTTGCGGGGTCGCACGCTGATGTGATGCATTTCGTCACGGAGAATCCCCAGATCAGCATCGATGAGGCCCGCGAGCTCGTGGTCAAAGCCCAGGACCGGCCCTCCGTGGGCCAGTGGCGCGTGATGATCGTAGAGGACGCGGACCGGATGACCGAGCGCACGTCCAACGTGATGCTTAAAGCCATCGAAGAACCGCCGCCGCACACCATCTGGTTGTTGTGTGCGCCCTCCCCCATGGACGTCCTGGTCACCATCCGTTCGCGCTGCCGCCCGGTGACGCTCAAGGTGCCGTCCGCTCAGGACGTCGCGCAGTTGCTGGTCAGCCGGCACAAGGTGAACCAGGAACGCGCTATCGAGTGCGCACGCTTGGCCCAGTGCCACGTGGGCATTGCTACGCGATTGGCCCTCTACGACGATGCCCGCACGCGCCGCCAAGAAGTGGTGTCCCTGCCGCTGAACATGCGCGGTGTTACCCAGGCCGTTCGCGCGGCGGACCGGCTACACAGATTGGCAGTGGACGAATCGGCTGCCAACGCCGAGGCCCGTAACGACGAAGAGCGCGCGCAGCTGCTCGTGGCCCTCGGTGCCCCGGAATCCGGTCGGATGCCGCCCGCGATCCGCGGTGCCCTCAACCGCTTGGAGGCCGATCAGAAACGGCGTTCCCGCCGAATCCAGACGGACACACTGGACCGATTCCTGATCGACCTCACCACGTTCTACCGAGACGTGCTCAGCGTGCAGCTCCACACCGGGACCGAGTTGATCAATCAGCATCTGAGCGGCGACATCCACGACTACGCGGGCAACAGCAGCGCGGAGCAGACCCTGGAGCGTATCGACGTGATCAGTGAGACCAGGGACAGGATCCGCACCAACGTCAGTGCGCAGCTGGCCTTCGAAGCCATGATGGTCTCGCTCGTCTGAGCGGTACCGAAAGGAAACTCGTGACTCGTACTCGCACGGCCCGTTCGCTGGCCGCTTCCGTTGCCGTAGCGGCTCTCGCCCTGACCGGTTGTGCGCCTCAGTCGGGCCAAGACTCCGAGCCAGCGGCAACGTCCGAGGCTGATCCGAACGTCACCGCGGGAACCGATGCCGCGTTGGCCACTTACTACAACCAGGACCTGTCATGGGGCGAATGTGACTACCCCCCGGAAGATCAGGACGCCGCCGAGAACCTCGACTGCGCGCGAGTGATCGTTCCCGTGGATTATGCGAACCCGGGTGCCGGAGACACGTTCGTGGAGGTTTCTCGTTTGTCGTCTTCGGAGGATGACCCCCAGGGAACCCTGTTCCTCAATCCCGGCGGACCGGGTGGCTCGGGGGTGGACATGATGTTGTCCGCCGGGTTCTTTGCGTCCGCCTCCGTGCGCGACAACTACGACATCGTGGGCTTCGACCCCCGCGGCGTGGACCGATCGGACGGCATCGAGTGCCTGACCGATCAGGAGATGGACGAGTGGCGGGCCGAACCCGCGTTCGATCCGGGGTCCGAGACAGTGGCGGACATGCGCGCCACCTACGCGGAGATCGGGACCAAGTGCAAGGAGAAGTCGTCCCCGGTGGTCTCCCACATGGACACTCAGTCCGTGGCCAAGGACCTGGACGTGATGCGTGCCGTCTTCGATCAGCCGGCCACCCACTACCTGGGCTTCTCCTACGGCACCGAGATCGGCGCCACCTACGCGAGCCTGTTCCCGCAGCGCACCGGCCGTTTCGCACTGGACGGCGGGGTGGACCCCACCATGGACGAACGCGCCGTGACACTCGATCAGGCCAAGGGCTTCGAGGACAACCTCCGGCACTGGGTCGAAGACTGCCAGGAAACCAACAACCAATGCGTGGTCGGCAACGACGGCGTGGATGCCGGCATGAAGAAGATCCAGGACTTGCTCGCCAAGGTCGCCGAAGAGGAAATCACCGTGTCCGACGGGCGTCGCATCACCCCGGTGAACGCGGTGGAGGGCATCCTGGTGCCGCTGTACTCCACGGCGTCCTATCCGCAACTGAACTCCGCCCTCGACAAGGCCTTCGACGGAAACTTCGACGAGCTCTTGAGCTACTCGGATTCCAACCATGGCCGCAGCTCCTCCGGCGAGTACACGTCCAACGTGTCCGAGGCCTTCACCGCGGTCAATTGCCTGGACACCGTCTCGCGCAATGTCTCGGAGCAGGACATGGCAGAGGCCGCACAGACGATGGAGCGGGAAGCCCCAACGTTCGGTCCCTACCTCAGCTACGGCGATGCCGCATGTCAGGGCTGGCCGGACGAGCCCGTGGAGCCACTCGATTCCTACGCCGCAGATACCGATCAGCCACTGCTCGTGGTGGGCACGACCCACGACCCCGCTACCCCGTACGCATGGTCCGAAGCCCTGGTCGAGAAGCTCGGCAATGCTCGGCTCCTGACCAACGACGGCTGGGGTCACACCGCGTACGTGTCCGGTGACTCGTGCATCAAGGACGCCGTGGATACCTACCTCGTCTCGGGTGCGGTGCCTGACGAGGGCGCCACGTGCGGTAGCGCATAGCGCCCTCGCCCAGGCCGCTGGTTCGGTGGCAGCGCTGTGGACACGACCCCCGTGTGCCCGGATCCTGCACCCGGACGCGCGGGGGTTACATCGAGATCAGGTGGCTGGAACCACCGGTAACCCCAGCGCGGTCAGTACGGTCCGTGCCAGTGCATCGCACTGCCGGAAAGGTGCGGAATTGGAGTTCGGGCGCGCAAATGCCCCCACGTTCCACGCCGAGGTGAAATGACCCGCGGCGAACACGGTGGGCCGGACATCGCCCGCCCGATCGACCACGTGACCGGTGGATTCCACGACGAGTTTTCCGGTGCTGACGGTCGCGCCGTCCTCGGTTTCGAAGTTCTGCTCGACCCCCGCTCCACTCGAGTGCACCTGGTGCAGGGCCGGGTCCGCGGAGGAGACCACCGTGGGTGCGGGTAGCCGTGCTTCGATCCAGCTGTTGGCGGAGACGTCCGCGCCACCGGCCCGCGAGCGCGCCCGGAACGCAGGAGTACCCTCGGGGGCGTCCGGGTGCGCGGTGGTGATTTCAAGGTCGGGGCCCAGGAACGTGATGAACCCGGCACGGTGCAACGCCAGTAGTTCTTGCAACCGGTGGGCCGGAGGTCCGGAATCCACAAAGCTGAAGAACCCGTGCCACCAACCGGGAACGAGCCGCTGTGACTCGTCGTCCAGGTGTTCCAACGGCACCAGTCGTCCGATTTCCATGTAGGTGCGCAACAGCGCAAGAAACAGAGCCTGGGTCTCTGAGTGGTCCGGGTGGGTCCGCAGGGTCAGGTCGCGTTCGATGTAGCGTACCAGGGCGTCCTGGACCTGCTGCGTGTCCTCGAAGAACATGTCGTCGAAGGGCCGGTCGATCGGGGCGAGGTCCACGCGGTAGCGGGAGTCGGGGATGGCCTTCCGGACCAACTGGTGCAGTTCGTTGCTCCCCCAGTGAGCCGCGCGGTAGGCCGGGGCAAATTCCTCCCAGCTCATCCGTGCGCGCTCGGGATGACCCACGATCAGCTCGCGATACACGTGGTAGCCGAGTTCCTGATTGATGAGCGGCCACAGATGCTCGTGGAAGTTGAGGGTGCTGTGCTGCTCCAACAATCGGGTGACGGTTTCCGGGGTGATGAACTGCAGGGGCTCGGAATCGACCGAAAGTACGGAGGTGATCTTGCTGTGGTACGGAACCCCGCGTCGGGACCCAACGTAGAGCTGAGGTTCCTGGCCGCACGCCACGTAGCTGAGCGGACCGCCGTCGCGAATCCCCTCGCGGGGCTGACCGTCCACTCGCTCACCCGTGGTTTCGAAGCGACCGCCGCGGCCCTCGTACAACAGCACCATGAGGTCGATAAAGGCCAGCCCCATACCGGTCACGATCACGCGATCCCCCGGACGGACGGCGGAGTAATCGACGTCGTTCGTGTAGGCCGGCGGGGCGTAGAAACCGCCGCGGGCACTGGCCGTGCGTTCGCGGCTGAGTTGAGTGTTGGAGCCCATGCTGTCCGTGTGCCCCACCGTGTAGACCACGGCGTCCGTGGCGATGGTGTCGCCCGAGTCGAGCTCCACCACGTGGCCGTTCGCGCTCTCTGTCACGGAGGTGACCATGCCGCGGTGGGTTTTCACGCGCACGTTATCAGCCGCCAACTCCGCAGTCCGGCGATAGAACCATCCCAGATAAAACGATTGCAGTTGTCTGGTGGGGAAACTTTCCGGCCCCAACTCACGGACCTGACGCATGATCTCCGGGTCGGTGATCCGGTGATCGGTGATCTCGCCGGCGATGACGGCATGGCACCATTCCAACAACGTGGGACCTTCGCGAGCCGGTCCTTCGCATTCCACCGAAGCGTCCGTGAACATGGTGATGTCCTGCGCCATGGAGTTGAGCTTGAGCAAGGGTGATTGGTCGTATCGCCAGATCCGACCCGCACCGAGCTCGAACGGTTCCACCACGTGAACGGTGAGCGGAGCGGCGTCGTCCCGGTAGTTGGCGGTGATGCGCTCCAGAACCATGGCCGCGCGCGGACCCCCGCCCACGAACGTGACGCTGCGTGAGTCCACCGGTGACCTCCAGATCGTTGCGTGCACGCGCTGCGGGCGGGCACTGCGGACAGTACTTGCCACGCTATCCCCGCCTGCCCTGGGCGCGCAGGTCGGCGTGACGCTCTGTGACAGCGTGTGAAGAATCAAGTCAGCCGGTTGGCATCTTCCGCGGCAGCGGCGGCACCATGGACGGGAGTGCCCGGTCGCTCGACCGTGTCCGGGACCGAAGTCGACTAGAGGGTAGGTCATGAGCAGCTCACCGCGCAGAGTTCACCTGGCGGCGCATTTTCCGGGCGTCAACAACAACACGATCTGGTCGGATCCGCGCAGCGAAAGTCACATCGCGGTGGATTCGTTCATTCACATGGCGCAGACCGCCGAGCGCGGCCTCATGGATTTCCTGTTCCTGGCCGAGGGCCTGCGGTTGCGCGAGATGAACGGCAAGATCTACGACCTTGATGTCATGGGCCGGCCGGACACCCTCACGGTGCTGTCCGCCGTGGCCGGAGCCACCGAACGGATTGGCTTGGCCGGAACGCTGACCGCAACCTTCCACGAACCGTACGAACTGGCACGCCAGTTCGCGACTCTCGATCACCTCTCGGGTGGCCGCGCTGCGTGGAACGTGGTGACCAGCCCCGATGCTTTCACGGGTGAGAACTTCCGCCGCGGCGGCTACCTCCCCTACCCCCAGCGCTATGAGCGGGCCGAGGACTTCATCGACGCCGCTCGCACGCTCTGGGAATCCTGGCCCGCCTCCGCACAGGACGCGGACGACACCGCCGGTGCGTACGAACACCGCAGCGAGTTCTTCGACATCTCCGGGCGCTTCGACGTGCCCCGCAGCCCGCAGGTTCATCCCGTGATCTTCCAGGCGGGCGATTCGGATTCCGGGCGCGAATTCGCTGCCGGTTCCGCGGACGTCATCTTCACCCGTCATTCCGAACTCGAGGACGGCAAGGCCTTCTACAAGGACACCAAGAGCCGCCTGGCCAAGTACGGCCGCGCCGAGGACGACCTGCGCATCTACCCCGGAGTGTCCTACGTCCTGGGCGATACGGATGCCGACGCCGCCGAACGCGCCCGCGAGCAGGCCTATGCCCAGCACTCGGGCGCCACCGCAATCGCGACCCTGGAACGCGTGTGGAACACGGACCTGTCGTCCTTCGATCCGGACGGCCCGCTCCCCGACTTCGACCCCGTGTTGGACGGCCCCGAGGTCTCCCAGGGACGCGTTAAGCACGTCAAGGACCCGGTGGCCACCGCACAGCGCTGGCGTGAGATCGCCCAGGCGGAGAACCTGTCCATTCGTGACCTGGTGGTACGGGAATCTCCCCGTTTCGCGTTCGTCGGTTCGGCGGACACCGTGGCACGGAAGATGAACCAGTACATCCAGGAACGCGCTGCGGACGGGTTCATCCTGATCCCCACCGTGGTCCCGGGTGGCTTGGACGAGTTCGTCGACACGGTGATTCCTCGCTTGCAGGAGATGGGCGTGTACCCGGACTCCTATCCCTCAGACGATCCCGCCCTGCGCGCCACCATGGAGCTGAACGAATACCGCCCCGCGACCGAGTGGTCGCAGGCACGCGCCGACGTTCGTGCCGCAGCAACCAACGGCCAGGAGGCCTGACATGAGCACCCCATCCTTCGTGATCGCCGCCCGCATTACCCCTCGCCCGGGAATCGACCGTGTAGATCCGGCCAAGTACTTCTCCGGTGCCGCTGTTCGTCAGGCTGCCCTCGACGCGGAGACCGCCGGCGCGGCCTTCGTGCTGCTCGACGACGATCTTGACACCGCGCCTGCGGCCGGGCCCGCCGCTGGCCGCTTGTCTGCGCTGCAGACCGCCGCGTGGCTTGGCCCGCAGACCTCGAGCATCGCAGTCGTGCCGACCCTGCGCACGACTCACACCGAGCCGTTCCTGATGGGCACCGAGAGCGCCTCCCTGGACTGGGCGACGCACGGCCGCGCCGGGGTCTTGTTCGCGCCCTCGCTGGGGGCCGACGCCGCCGCCAACGTGGGTCGGCGCGCCACACCTTCCGCAGACCCCGCCTGGGCGGAAACCGCGGACGTCATCGACGTGGTCCGTAGGTTGTGGGACTCGTGGGAGGCGGACGCGGAGATCCGCGATCAGGCCACCGGCCGCTTCGTGGATCGCTCCAAACTGCACTACGTGGACTTCAGCGGAACGGATTCAGGGGGTGAAGAGTTCACGGTCAAGGGGCCCTCGATCGTTCCCCGCCCCACGCAGGGACACCTACCGGTCTTCGTGGAACACACACCGGAGGTCCCTCTGGAGGCGTTGCGGGGTGCCGTGGAACAGGCCGACGTGGTGCTGCTTCCGGCAGAGTCCGTGGGGCCCGAGGCCGTCAAGGTTCTCGACTGGAACCCATCGGCGCGTGTGCTCGCCGTGATCGACGCCGATTCAGACTCTCTGGACCCGGAACTCGTGGCGAGCTGGGTTCAGGTCGGTGTGAGCGGCGCGGTCCTTGAAACCGGCCCCTATGACGTGGAACTGGCCGTGCGCGCGGCCGCCGGGGTGGTCCCGGAGCTGGTTAACACTGATGAGTCACCGGACGAACAATCCACCCTGCGCGAGCGCCTGGGCTTGTCCCCGGCGGAGAACCGCTACGCGACGGCCTGATGCGGTGAAAACCCCGTCGATTGGGGCCGGAGCGGGGTTGTCTGCTACTGTCTTGGGTGCATCTGAACCGTGCTCGGTTCTGCTGCGCCACCTTAGCTCAGTCGGTAGAGCAATTCCCTCGTAAAGAATAGGTCGCCGGTTCGATTCCGGCAGGTGGCTCCAAACGGAAGAAAACCCCGGGAACCTGATCAGGTTCCCGGGGTTTTCTCGTATCCGAGCGACTTCCGCTCGGATGGTCGCGTTCGGCCCGGCGGGTGTCCCTTTCCGGACCGGAGCGCGCCCACGAGGTGAGTTGCGATCAGACGGTCAGCTTGCCGTCCAGCATGGTGACCTCGCGGTCGGCCATGTCCACGAATTCCAGGTCGTGGGTGACCACCACGGTGGCCAGGTCGAACTTGCGGGTGAGGTTCTTGAGGAGTTGCATGACCTCGGCCGAACGCTGCTGGTCCAGAGCGGACGTGGGTTCGTCCACCAGGAGCAGCTTGGGTTCGCCCATGAGCGCGCGGGCGATGTTGACTCGCTGCCGCTGGCCACCGGAGAGCTCGTGCGGGCGGCGTCGCCCGGCGTCCTCCAGGCCCACGAATTCGAGCAATTGCTGGGCCCGCTGGCGAGCCTGTCTCTTGGCCGCACCACGAGCGCCGCGGATGTGACTGGTCACGACCAACTGGTCCACGGCCTTGAGCGAGGGAATCAGATTGGGCTGCTGGAACACCGTGCCCACCTCGTTACGGCGCAAGCGGGCGCGTTCCTTCTCGGACAGTGTTCCCACGGACGTCTCGCCGATGAGCACCTCACCCGAAGTCGGCTTCAACAGCGTGGACGCCACGGCCAACAGGGAAGACTTGCCCGAACCCGACGGGCCGGTCAACGCGGTCATGGTGCCGGGAACGGCCGCCAGAGACACGTTGTCGAGCGCGGTGATGGTGCGGGGAGCGCCGTCGGGCCCCTTGCCGTCCGGATAGGACAGCGTGACGTTGCGAAGCTCGAAAGCGGGCGCGGCCACGGCACGATCCTGCTCGTTCCAGGGCGCGGTGTGAGTGGTGGTGGACATGTCAGTTACCTCCCAGGGCAATCATGGGGTCGACTTTGGCAACGCGGCGTACGGCGAGCAACGAACCCACGATGCCCAGCAGCAGCACGCCGAGCGCCGGAATGGCCACGGCGGCCAGCGAGAACAGGAAAGGAACGGCGGTGACCTGCGTGGCCACGAGCCAGCCCATCAGGCCACCCATGAGAGCGCCGATGATCACGCCCAGGCCGACCACGAGCGTGGCCTGCACCAGGGAGTCGCGCACCAGGTACCCGCGTGAGGCGCCCAGTGCGCGCAGTACGGCTACATCGCGGGTGCGCTGAACGGTCCACACGGTGATGAACGAAATCACCACGAGCGCAGAGATCCCGTACAGGAAAGCCTGCATGAGCATGAGCGAGCCGTTCTCGGAGGAATAGGACGGGATGGCCTGGAACGACTCTCGGGTCGTCTGGGTCATGGTGTCGACCCGCCCGTCCAGGTTGGTCGCGATCTCGTCCATCTGAGCGGAATCGGTGCCGTCCGCGAACTGGACCATGATCTCGGTCCCCACGGTGGCGCTGGGCTGATGAGCGACCGCCAGGGCGTCCGCATCGGTCAGCCACGCCACGGGCAGGTGGCTGTAGAACTCGTCCGCAACGAACCCGACGACCTCAAGATCCTTGCCGCCAATACCCACGGTGTCACCCAGGCCGATGCCCAGGTCCTCCGTATAGGACTCCGACAGCACGATCTGGCCGTCGTCGGGGCGGTGCTGACCTTCGAGCAGGTCGACCTTCTGCGCGAACATCGAATCCTGGGGCAGGCCCATTACGGCACCGGTGGTTACCTTTGAATCCGAGCCCACCTGCGTCAGCGTGACCACGAGCGGTTCGGCGTGCTCAACCGCGGGCTCCGCGGTCCAGGCGTCCAGCTGCTCCTGGGTGATCTGCGAGGTGGTGAACGAGGGCATTTCCTCCGTGCCCTCGGCCGGACCGAACACGATGCGCTACGCGTCCAGCGTTTCCAACGCGGCGGTGTTCTGCTTGCCCAACCCGTTGGTCAGCCCGCTCAACATGATCAGGAGAATGGTGATCAGCGCGACCACCGACGCCACCAGGGCTACACGCCCCTTGGCGAAAACGATGTCTCTCACCGAGACGAACATGGGTACCTCCGGTCCCTTCATGACAGATTTCTTCCTTTTCAGGTTCCCGGAAATCCGCTGCGGTCACATCACGCATCCGAGCGACCTCTCGATGCCGTTGAGTTGAGCTCACAATCCACCTTTTGATGGATCTGCCGCTCGGGTTCGCCGCGTATGCTGCCCTAGCGAGACCGACGACGCCGCTGCGGCGTCATCTTCTCGACGCAAGACTCCCGATCCGGAACGGAAGGCAGACTCAGGTGGAAACCACATCGACCGCCCGAGTGCTGCGGGTACTACGCCTGGCCCTGCACGTGAGTTTTGCGGGGCTGTTGTTCCTGGGCGTGCTGCGCATGGCCTCGGATCCGCCCATGAAATTCGTGTGGTCCCTGTGCCTCGCGTGCCTGCTGGCGGCGGTCTACCTGGTGGGAACCGTATGGGAGAACCGGTACGCCCACGGTCGCAGCGATCGAAACCCCCGCTTCCTGGCTATTCCGTGGCTCGCGGTGATCTCTGTGCTGTGGGGCGCCCTGGTCCTCATGAGCGTCGACTTCATCTCCGTGGTGTTCCCACTCTTCTTCTTGTTCCTGCTGCTACTGCCGCGGGCCGTCGCACTGGCCTGTGTGGTGGTTATGACGGGCGTGGTGGTGCTGTCCCAACGGCTGCACATCGGTGCCGATGAGTTCACGTCCGCCATGGTCTACGGTCCCGCCCTGGGCGCGGTGTTCTCCGTGATCATGGCTTCTTCCTACCGGGCCATGTATCAGGACGTGCTGCGGTATCAGCGCACGTTGACTGCGCTGGAAAACACACGTTCGGAACTGGCCCGCACCGAACGTGCCGCTGGCCAGGCCACCGAACGTGAACGCTTGGCCCGCGAAATCCACGACACGTTGGCTCAGGGGCTTTCGTCGATCGTCCTGATGTCCCGTGCCGCCAGGTCGTCCCTGTCCGAGGTAGACATGCGGCGCACCGATGAACGGCTGGGCACCATCGAGACCGCGGCGTCCGAGAACCTGGCGGAGGCACGGCGGTTCGTCCACAACCTCTCGTCCCCGGCCCTGGCTGTTCCGTTGGCCGATGCGCTGCGTCAGCTGAGCGAGCGAACCACGGAGCAGGCCCGCGCCCGCGGGGAAGATCTCACCGTGACGTTCACTGAGGACGGCGCGGGACAGGCCGAGTTCGCTCAGCAGACGGTGCTGTTGCGCGCCGCGCAAACTCTGCTGGCCAATGTGGCCTCACACGCACACGCTCGCCAGGCCGTGGCCAGCCTCTCCTGGTGGGAGCACGAGGTGAGCGTGGACGTGGTCGACAACGGTGTGGGCTTCTCACCGGATCGGCTGCCACCCAGGGACGGGTCCAACGGTTTCGGTTTGCCCGGCCTCCATGAACGGGTGACGGCCGCCGGTGGAATCGCCACCGTTGAGTCCGCACCCGGGGACGGCACCGCAGTGACCGTGCGGCTTCCCTTGAAACCGCCGCGTCCGAATCCGGCGTCCAGCCTTGTTGACCCCGCCCTCAACAGCACGGAACCTCAGAGCTCCCCCGACAACGACCTCTCCGGAGAATCATCATGAGCACTCGAGTCCTATTGGTCGACGATCACCCCGTGGTGCGTGCCGGACTGCGTGCCGTGTTGGAAGGTCTTCCGGACATCACCGTGGTGGCTGAGGCACGGGACGCGCTGTCCGCTCAACAGCGATCCCGCCACGACGACATCGATGTGGTGGTCATGGACATCCAGATGGGCCCCGGGCCCACGGGCATCGATGCGACACGTGCCATTCGCGCCGCCGGCGGACCTCCCGTGCTGATCCTCACCACGTACGACACGCAGTCGGACATCCTCTCCGCACTGGAAGCCGGGGCCACCGGGTACCTGTTGAAGGACGCACCGGAAGAAACATTGCGCCGGGCAGTTCTCGACGCCGCCGCGAACCGCCCGGTACTTTCCCCACAAGTAACCGCGCAATTAGTGATGCGCACCACAAAACCCGCATCGGCTTTATCGCCGCGTGAAATTGAAATACTTGAATTAGCGGCTACCGGTGCAAGTAATCGCAGCATGGCAAAGCAATTGTTCATCTCCGAGGCAACCGTGAAAACGCATCTAGTTCACGTCTACAACAAACTCAATGTGGACAATCGGACAGCGGCCATCGATCGAGCCAGACAACAACGCATTATCTGATACTTGTCCCCCAAAAAGCTGCTGTAACCTGGGGCGTTGTCCCCAGCAGGGTGGATTGTAGTGCACTACCAGCGCCTATACTCTTAATAACGAACACTGACGGGGATTGGGCTCTCGGTCAGCGATTCAAAGCGCACAGGGGACGCGCGAGTACGGTGGACTTTCAGTAAGCAACCTTGGGGAGAGGTTGAGAGTCTTCTACGCTCTTTATCACTCGTAGAAGGACCGATCACCAACATGATCGTTGCGATCATTCCTGCCCATAACGAAGCACAAAGTATTCAAGGCACCATCACGTCCTTGTTACATCAAACACATTCACCGGATCGTATTCTGGTGGTTTCCGACAACTCCACGGACAACACCGTGGAGATCGCACGGGCCGCAGGGGCGGACGTGATGGAGAGTGTCGACAACACGCACCGCAAGGCCGGTGCGCTCAATCAGGCCCTCGAGGTCGTCTCGACCATGAACCCACGGCATGTGATGGTCATGGACGCGGACACCGAATTGGCACCGCAATTCATCGAGATCGCCCTTGAGCGGCTGCGCGATCCGAAAATGGGTGCCGTGGGCGCTGTCTTCGGTGGTGTGGACCCGGAAGGCTACCTGCAGTACATGCAGCGTCTGGAATGGGCCCGCTACGCGGAGCAGATCGAACGCACCGATCAGACTTTCGTACTCTCCGGCACCGCGGCATTGATCCGCTGGGACGCCATGGAAGCGGTCAAGGAGCACTTCGGTCGTTACTACGACCTGGGCTCCATCACCGAGGACATGCGTCTAACGCTGGATCTGAAGACCGTGGGGTACCGCTTGTGCTCACCGGTCGAATGCGAGTCCACGACCGAGATGATGCCGTCGGTCAAGCTGCTGTTCCTGCAGCGCCGCCGCTGGTATCTGGGCGCTCTGCAGAACGTGACCGCTTACGGCTTCACCCGCGTCTCGGCCCCGTACTGGCGCCAGCAGCTCATGCTCTGCCTGTCCGTGGGGCTCATGTCCCTGTATCTGACGCTCACGGCCATGTCACTCGTGTTCGGTTGGTTCGCACTGAACCCGTTCTGGCTCGCGGTGGGCGCCGTGTTCGCCGTGGAACGCACCGTCACAGTGTGGAAGCTCGGCTGGCAGGCCCGCTTCACCGCGGCGCTCGTACTCCCCGAACTGATTTATGCACTGATCCTGCAGTCCGCGTTCGTCGCGGCTGTCCACCAGCACCTCACGGGCCAGACCGGCTCGTGGCACCACGTAGAAGTAGAGGAAGGTACCGCCGTCAATGTATAGCGTAGATCTCACCCAGGCCATGCCCGTAGCCGCCGCAGGACTCGCAGGCGTGAGTCTCACCGTTTCACAGAACATCCTGTCCGTGGGTGTCCTCTTCTTTGCCACGCTCGCCCTGATCACCACGGTGCGTTCGGTGTGGTTCACGGTGCGGAAGCGCCGCCGCGGCCGTCACGCGGCCGCCACGGATTCCGCCGTACTCGACACGCTGCAGTACTACCGGAATCGTCGCATCCAGGAGGCACAGCCCCAGCAGCTCGCCGCCTAGTCTCTCAGCAAGGTCTAGTCGCGCAGCAAGGCTTCTGCCTGCTCCACGCATTCGTGCACGCTGGCGGCCCGTCGTTCGATTCCTTGAACGCGCGGGTCGCTTTTGCTTTCCTCGTCCGTCGAATTCGCCGACGACGCCGCGAACCGCGCCATGGTCAGCGCCTCCGCCGTTTGTGCCATGGCATTCCCGCTGCGGGACAGTTGGCGGTGGACGTCCGAGAGATAACCGCCTTTGGACGCGGGGATGTCCTGTGTTTCGGACGGCGCGCGACGGTGGGCCTCCATACAGACCTGGCGCACTCGCGGCAACAGATCCGCGAGGTCGTTGGCGATCGGGATCGCCCCGGCGCGAAGATCGGGGTCCGTCACGCCCTCCAACATCTGGTGGTACCGGTCCAGACCTCGCTGGAAACGGTCGTGAGCACGCCGCCACACGCCGCGACCCAATTCCTGGTCGTCGCGACGGGTAGCCACGTAATCGCGTAAGAAACCCACGCAGTGCCCCTTTCATGCATGAACCGCCGCGTCCAAGACGCGGCGGTTCATGGTATCGCTTCAGCAGCACCGACCCTGCGGGTTGTGGTCCTGCCAGTCCTGATAATCCCTCCAGAACTCGCGTTCCGTCATGGGCTCACCGGGTTGTCCACTCGCTCGGTGGTAGTCGAGGTACTTCTCATACTTGTCCGCGCCCAGCACACCGTTGCCGAACCGGAGTGCGGAACGGGCCCATGACCGCGCAAGGTCCCCGAGCGGCGTCGTCCGTGAATCCGACATCAGTGGTGACCGTGTCCCGTGGGGACCCGCTGCTCGTACGGCAGGGCGTCCCATTCCTTGGCCAGGGCCTTCTCGGAAGGCGTCGAGAGCATTCCCGACGGCGCGTAGTAGCGGGACTCCACGGCCGGGTCCTCGTGGGACGCGCGCTGATGACCGCGGAAGGCCTTGACCATCTCGATGAACGCCATGGTCACCACGATGATCGTGAGGACCGCGAACAGGACGGACAGCGTGCCCTGCACCAGGGTGTTCCGGACCACGGCTTCCATGGCCTCCACGTTCTGGGCGGTGCCCAGGCTGGTCTCGCCGTTGGCCAGGGCCTCCTTGAAGCGGAAGTGGTTCGCCCAGTACCCCACGGTGGGATCCGAGGAGAAGATCTTGTGCCACGAACCCGTCATGGTGACCACCACGTCGAAGAGCAGCGGAATCATGATGATCCACAGGTACTTGAACCGTTTGAGGTTCGCTGCAATCGCCAGGCACACCGCGAGCGCAATGGCCGCCAGCAGCTGATTGGAAATACCGAACAGCGGGAAGAACGTGTTGATACCGCCCAGTGGGTCGGTCACGCCCAGGATCAGGATGGACCCCCAGCCGGCCACCATGATGGCCGTGGTGAGCCACGCCCCGAGTCTCCAGTCGGTGTCGCGGAATTTGGGAATGAAGTTGCCCAGGGTATCGGTGAGCATGAAGCGGGCCACGCGGGTACCGGCGTCAACTGCGGTGAGGATGAACAGCGCCTCGAACATGATCGCGAAGTGGTACCAGAAGCTCATCATGGATGCGCCGCCGATCCACTGGTTCATGATGTGGGCCAGGCCCACGGCCAGGGTCGGCGCGCCACCGGTACGGGAGACGATGGATTCCTCGCCCACGGCGTCCGCGGTGCCCTGCAGTAGTTCGGGCGTGACGTGCACACCGGAGAGGCCCAGTGAGTTCACGAAAGCGGCGGCGCCCTCGACGGTTCCCATGGTCACGGCCGGGGACGAGTTCATCGCGAAGTAGATACCGCGGTCGATGGACACGGCAGCAACCAGCGCCATGATCGCCACGAAGGACTCCATGAGCATGCCGCCGTAGCCGATGAACCGGGTCTGGCGTTCCTTCTCGATCATCTTGGGGGTGGTGCCGGAGGCAATGAGCGCGTGGAACCCGGACAGCGCACCACACGCGATGGTGACGAACAGGAACGGGAAGAGCGAACCGGTGAACACGGGGCCGTCGGAGCGTCCCGCGAATTCGGAGACGGCCGGAACGGTGATCTCCGGGCGCACCACCACGATCGCGGCGGCCAACAGCACGATGGTGCCGACCTTCATGAACGTGGAGAGGTAGTCACGCGGGGACAGCAGCAACCACACGGGCAGCACTGCAGCGATGAAGCCGTAGATGATCACGCACCACGCCAGAGTGATGCGGTCCAGGGTGAACAGCTGAGCGCCCAACTCGGTCTCGGCCACCCACCCGCCGGCCACGATGGCCGCCATGAGCAGGATGAAGCCGATGATGGAGATCTCCATGACCTTGCCGGGGCGCAGGTAACGCAGATACACGCCCATGAAAAGCGCGATGGGGATGGTCATACCCACGGAGAACACACCCCACGGGGACTCGCCCAGGGCGTTGACGACCACCAGCGCCAGGATGGCCACGATGATGATCATGATCGCCAGGGTCGCGATGATGGCCGCGTAACCACCCACGGTGCCCAGTTCCTCGCGGGCCATCTGGCCCAGGGATCGACCGCCGCGGCGCATGGAGAAGAACAGCACCAGGTAGTCCTGGACCGCGCCGGCAAGGATCACACCCACGATGATCCAAATGGTGCCGGGCAGGTAGCCCATCTGGGCGGCGAGCACGGGTCCGACCAGCGGACCGGCACCGGCAATGGCGGCGAAGTGGTGGCCGTACAGCACACGGCGATCCGTGGGCATGTAGTCCTTGCCGTTGGCCATGTACTCGGCCGGTGTGGCGCGGCGGTCATCCGGGCGCGTGAGTTTTGCCTCGATGAACTTGGAGTAGAACCGGTACGCAATGAAGTAACTGCACACCGCGGCAAAAACGAACCAAATGGCATTGACCGACTCGCCGCGGGCAAAGGCGATCATGACCCACGCGAAAGCGCCGAGCAGGGCGATGCCGACCCACACCGCGATGCGCAGGGGCGTCCAGCGGGTTTGTTCGGCCTCGAGGACCTCGGGGTCCACGTGGTTGGGTGGTAGATCAGTCGAGGGGGATCCGCCCGGCTGGGGAGACCCGGCGGCGGGGCCGCGGTGGGTAGTGCTCATGGGGAAGCTCCGAATCTCGTGTGAATTCGCTCAGAATCCTTGGGGACTCCGCAAGCGGGATTCTATTCCACATGGCACGCATCACAAACAACCACGGCCGCCGCCGTGTCAACCCGGTTCTCACATGGTCAGGAGCACCTTGCCGATGTGCGAGCCGGAGTCGAAGTATTCGTGGGCCTCGCGGACCAGCTCCAAGGGGAAGGTCTTGTCCAGGATGGGTCGCACCTCACCGGACTCCACGTGCGGCCACACGATCTGACGCACCGCACCCATGATCTGGGCCTTCTCGCTCAGGGGACGCGAACGCAGTGTGGTCCCGATGACCGCGCCTCGCTTGTTCATCAAGCGGCCGATGTTCAGCTCTCCCTTGACCCCACCCTGCATGCCGATGATGGTGATGCGGCCGTTGTTCGCCAGTGCCTTGACGTTGGGCTCCAGGTACTTGGCGCCCATGACATCGAGAATCACGTCCGCCCCGTGGCCGTCGGTCAGTTCCTTGACCCGCTCCACGAAGTCTTCGTCCTCGTACTTGATGGCCGTGGCTCCGAGTTCGGTCACAAAGTCGGCCTTCTCCTGACTGCCCACGGTGGCCAGCACCGTCAGGCCCAGGGCCTTGGCCACCTGAATTGCGTGGGTTCCGATGCCACCGGCGCCGCCGTGGACGAGCAGGGTCTCCCCCTCGCGCGCGGCCGCGGCCATGAACACGTTGGAGAACACCGTGGCTGCCACCTCCGGCAGTGCGGCCGCCTCCACCAGGTCCATTCCTTCCGGTGCGGGGAGCACCTGCGGCCACGGTGCGACGACCTTTTCCGCGTAACCGCCGGAATCCAGCAGGGCTACAACCTTGTCTCCCACGTTGAGTCCCGCCTCAGACGGCACATCCGGGCCGAGTTCGGCAACGGTTCCCGAAACCTCGAGGCCGAACACGTCGGTCGCGTCCGGAGGCACGGGGTAGTTACCCTGCCGCTGCAGCACGTCCGCGCGATTGATACCCGCGGCCACCACCTCGATCAGCACGCCATCCCCGCTGACCGAAGGATCGTCGATCTCCGTGACCTTCAGGACCTCGGGGCCACCCGATTCAATATCTCGTACCGCGCGCATGGATTCTCCTTCTCGCTGCTTGTCTTCCTTCTCCCTCCATCCTTACGCGGATTCACAGTCGCGGCTAGATTCCGACGCCGCTCGGCCGGTTCGCCACGCGCGTCACCGGCCCGAGCGGCGTCGTATTGGCCCTGCGCCGTGATGACGTGGAATAATGACGTGTCGTTCGCGACCGCCCCCCGCGGGCGGCCGCGAACGGTCAGGAAGGTTGTCCGAGCGGCCTAAGGAGCTGGTCTTGAAAACCAGTGTGCGGTAACCCCGTACCAAGGGTTCAAATCCCTTACCTTCCGCCCATGACGAAGGCCCCGGCACTCCCATTGAGGAGTGCCGGGGCCTTCGTGGTCCGCAGCGATGATTTATGGTTCCCTATCCCGGGTTAAAGGCCAAAATGTGTGTATGGCTCGGGTGTGTCATGGGTGGTTTCGGCCTGCCCAGCCGTGTTG
>NZ_JAVKPR010000030.1:0-26184 GCF_040980905.1 Kocuria sp. CPCC 205235 | reverse complement strand
GACAACACCCATGCTGGCGTAGGGCCGCGAGCCCTACTTCAGGGCCCCACCACGCTCAAAGTTGAAGAGCCGGGTTAGTTCCGGCCTTTCGAGACCGCCCGCCATCTGATGCCGCCTTACTGCGTAGTAGCTGCCCCTACTTTGCAGTAAGGCGGCATCAGATGGTTCTGCTGTCAGGAGCCGAAGTTCCGGCGACCGGCGCGCGCCGCGAAGTCGTCCAGGGCTCTCACGACGGCGGGGACCACCCAGACTTTCTGGCCTCGTACTTTGATTGACCGCTCTTCTCGTAACAACCCGGCTTCGGTCAGTGAGTCCACCGTGCGGTAGGCGGTTGCCTTTGAGATGCCGGCGATGTTTTCCACCATTCCTGCCGTAAAGGCAGGTTCCGAACAGCACAACTCGGCAACCGCGCGCAGTGGCGCGGTGACGCGGTGTCGTGAATCCAGGACTTGCTCATGGAAGGCGCGGACATCGTCGATCAACTGATCTGCGTTAGCCAGGGATCCCAGGACGGCATGGGAAAAACAGTCCACGATGGACGCGGGGTTTCCGGTTCGGTAGTCATTCAGTGCATCGATGTAGTCGTCGATGTCGTGGAGCAATCCCGATGAAATGGGAATGTTGACATTTTGAACCGTCCCACGTGCGCGAAGCAGCGAGGATACGATGGCACGTCCTGTCCGCCCGTTGCCATCGGTGAAGGGGTGGATGGTCTCGAACTGAGCGTGGGCAATGGCCGCCTGAACGGTTGGATCTAAGTCGCGACGGCCCAGGAAGTTGATCAAGTCATCAATGGCTGCGGGCACATGATGATACTCGGGTGCCACGTACGAGGCCGTGACCGGGGACTGGCCACCGATCCACACCCACTCGTTTCGATACTCACCTGCATCGTCCTGAACGCCCTCGGTCAACACGCGGTGCATGGTGCGGATGGCATCGGAATCCAGGTGAGAGGCGGCGTCAATGGCGGCACGCATGGCGAATACGTTGCGGGCCACTAACTCTGCATTCCCGCCGACGTGCGCACCCACCGCGGCCAATGACAACTTGCGGGCGCGAACGGTCAGGTTCTCGATCTGGGAACTTGTCGCGGACTCGCCGCGCAAGAGGACTGCGGCGAACGGCAGTGAGGCCAACCCTCCGGACTCGCGGTCAAAAGCCAGCATGGCAGCGGTTGCATTGTGGGCGGACGCGAGGGTGTCGCGAGGAAGATCTGGGGTCAACGAGGAAATCTCGGGGATTACTGCTGCCTCAAAATCCCCGGTGTTCCGAATTCGCGCGCGATGAGATGCCATGGGGTCGCGGTGGACCCAGCGGTGGGTTTCGCGCTCGATTGAGGGCCAACTGGCGGGCATGGGACTCCTTGCTGAGACTGCTCAGTTCAATTGTCTCAATAAGATTCTTATTGAGACAATTCGCTGTTCTGGTCTCAATAAGATGCTCTTGCAAGACTGTCGCCATGACGACTTCTCACGGAGCGCTTCCCTTGCACGGCCAAACCGCCCTGGTCACCGGGGTCTCACGACGCCGCGGGATCGGGTTCGCCGTGGCCCGAGCCTTTGCCCGGCTGGGCGCCAGCGTGTTCATCCATCACTACAGCCCGCACGACCAGGACCAGCCGTGGGGCGCGGACGACTTGAGCGGCGTCGTCGGCGAATTGCGGGCCGAACTCGTCAACGGTGCCTTGCTGGGCGAGAAGAGCGCGAACCTGCAGGACACGGGGCAGATCCAGCCGCTCATCGACGCCGCGCACGCGCTCACCGGCTCCTTGGACATCCTGGTGTGCAATCACGCCAAGAGCGGCGGGGACGGCTCCATTCTGGACATGACGCCCGCGGCTCTGGATGCCTTCTGGGACACCAACACACGCTCCACCCTCTTGCTGACGCGTGCCTTTGCGCTGCTCAAGACCGATGCGCCCACCGAGGCAACGCGTCCGGGTGAACGGGTGCGCAGCGCGGGCGGGAAGGAATTCACCAAGCCGACCGGCCGGGTTTTCTGGATGACGTCGGGGCAGGGGCACGGGCCGATGCGCGGTGAGGTCGCCTACGCCACGAGCAAGGCGGCGCTCGCGGGCGTCACCGCCACGGTGGCCGCTGAACTGTTGGAGCTCGGCATTGTGCTCAACACCGTGAATCCCGGCCCCGTGGACACCGGTTACCTCACGCCAGACTCCACGGATCGCTCTCTGGACGGGATCCAGGAATTACTCGATGCTCAGCCGTTCGGCCGTTTCGGTGAACCGAGCGACCCCGCCCAACTGATCAGCTGGCTCGCCACGGACGACGGTGCGTGGATCGTCGGTCAGGTGCTCACCTCGGACGGTGGGTTCTACTTGGCGTGAGATTGGCTCATGGGTGGCGAACCATCTGATGCCGTTTTACTGCAGAGTAGGGCGGGCTACTTTGCAGTAAGGCCGGATGAAATGGCGGGGCAGATCAGTGGGTGGGTCGGAGGGCCCGCAAAGTCCTCACCGCAGCCACCGCCACGACGATCACTGCCACCAGGTACACCAACCCCAGCCCGGAGAAGCCGACCATGGCCAGGATCGGTCCGGCCAGCGCACCACCGGCGGCGCCGCACAAATTCATGACCAGATCCGAGGTTCCCTGCAGCCCGGGACGGTCCTGCACCGGTACGGATTCGGTGACCATGGTGGATCCCGCCACGGTGGATGCGGACCAGCCCAAACCCAGCAGGATCAGTGCGACAAGGACCAGCGATTGATTCTCCGCGCCGAAGAACGTCAACAGCAGGGATGCGGCAAACGTCACCTGTCCCAGCAGCACCGTCTGCGCACGGCCGATCTTGTCTGCCAACCAGCCGAAGACCGGGGACAACGCGTACATCCCGGCCACGTGCAGGCTGATCGTCAGCCCCACGAGTGACAGGGTGGCGCCGTGACTGGTCAGGTGCACGGGAGTCATGGACATCACCGCCACCATGACCGCATGGGAGAGCGCCACGATCAGAACGGCCCGGCGGGCAGCCGGAACGGACCGCAGACTCCCGAAGCCGCCGGTGGGACTGGGCTTGTTCTTGACCGAAGCTCCCTGGGCCAGCGCGAGCTTGAGGGGGTCCGGCCGCAGCCCCAGGAAATAGACCGCGGCACCGAGGATTTGTGCGGCCATGGCGATCAGAAACCCGCCGGTGAACTGGGGAAGTCCAAGAGCGCGGCCCAGGAGTTCACTGGGTTCGAAGAGGTTGGGCCCCACCACGGAACCAATCGTGGTGGACCACACGATCAATGACAGATCCCGGGCACGAGTCTTCTGCGGGGCCAGGTCCGTCGCGGCGAAGCGGGACTGCAAATTCAGCGCGATGCCCGCGCCTTGCAGCCCCATGCCGATCAGCAGCAGGGGAAGTGACCCAAGAACCGCGGCCGTAACAATCACAGATGCGCCAAGAATCGCCACCAGGGCACCGGTGGTCAGCGAGATTCGGCGTCCTCGCCGTTGCGCGAGGCGTGCCAGCGGAATCGCCAGAATCGCGGCACCCAGGGTGTTCATGGTGGCTGCCAGGCCGGACAGCGCACTCGACCCGGACACCTCCGCGACCAGGAGCGCACCGAGAGCCAGCGTGGCACCAACGCCCAAGCCGCCCATGACCTGACCGGTCGCGAGCACGATCAGGACCTTGCGTTGCAGTCGCTGCTGTTCGAGTTCGGTCAGTGCGCCGCTCGCAGAGGTGGAGGAATCCGTCATGCCTGCATCATGACTGATCACGGGCCGGCGCGCATCCTCTTCCACGGATCGAGGTCACGTGCTCGGTGCTCGGCGTCACCGTCCGGTGAGGGGGTGGTCAGGAGCGCACGGTGAAGACCCGCTCGTGCCAGCCAGAGGAACCATTGGGGTCTGGGCGTGCCCGCTCCGAGGTCTGCACTTGACCGTCCGCGTCCACAGCTCTGACCTCGGCGGTGTGGGAACCGGCAGGAAGATCGGTGACGCGCACGGACCACTGCCGCCAGGTGTCTTCGGACGGCACTGCGGCGAGAGTTGCGTCCATCCATTCCCCGCCGTCCACCCGCACCTGAACCGCGGTGATTCCCGTGTTCTGGGCCCACGCGCTGCCCGCGAGGGTCATGTCGGGGTCCACACTCGCGTTTTCTCGGGGGACGTCGATACGAGAGGACATCTTGATGGGCCCCTCCGCGGACCAACCCCGGGGCGTCCAGTAGCCTTCGGCCTGGTCAAAGCGGGTGACCTCGAGATCCACGAGCCATTTGGTTGCGGAGACGTACCCGTAGAGACCCGAAACCACCATGCGCACCGGATAGCCGTGCTCGAAGGGCAGTGGCTCTCCATTCATAGTCACGGCGAGCATGGCGGTGCGGTTTTCGTCCGTGAGGGCGCTCAGGGGTGTCCCGGCCGTGAAACCGTCCTCGGACGTCGAGAGCACCATGTCCGCGTCCGGGCTCACTCCGGCTTCCGCGAGCACTTCTCGCAACGGCACACCGGTCCATACGGCGTTTCCCACGAGGTCGCCGCCCACCTGATTGGACACGCACGCGAGCGTCACCGTGCGTTCGTGCAGCGGACGCCCGATGAGGTCGTCGAAGGTCAGCTCGATCTCCCGGTCCACCATCCCGTGGATGCGTAGTCGCCACTGGCTCACGTCGAGATGGGGGACGCTCAGTGCGGTGTCGATCCGGTAGAAGTCCTCGGCGGGGGTCAACCACAGCTCGGTGCCGGCGACTGGCACCTGGGTCCCGGCGGGGATGGCCTCGCGAGCGACCGGGGCCGGAATGCTCAGCGCGGCGCGCATGTCGGGGACTTTCCGGGCCGCCGACACCGCCCATCGCCCCACTGCGCCCGCGACCACTCCCAGGGTCAGTGCTCCCGCGGACAGCTGGAGGAATTTACGGCGATCCAGCGGGTCATCGGCCGCGGGAGCTGCCGCACGGCCACCCGCGTAGCTGAGGAATGCGAGGCCGACGCCGGTGCCGACAACCACGGGGACGGCGTTAACCGCGTCCGCACCCGTTCGGGTCATCACGGCGACCAGTCCGACCAGCCCCAGCGCGGCGAGGACCGCGATATCCGTGCGGCGCCGTCGCCGCTCCGCGACGCCGACGAGCAATCCCAGTACCACGAGCCCCACGGCCATCATCACAAACAGGAAAATCTTGTCACCGGTGCCGAACACGGCGATCACGGTGTCCTTGACGGGCGCGGGGACAGAATCCACCACGACTCCGCCCACCGCGGTCAGTGGGGACCCCAAGGGCCCGGTCAGCCACGCGAAGAATTCGGCGATCCCCACGGCCATCGCGGTCGCGGCCACGCCCAGCAACTGCCAGGCACCGGTGAAGCTGCGGTGCGTGAGCGGAGCGGCTGTGTCGGCAGAACCCGTGCGGCGTGAGGACGAGGGCATGTCACCAAGGTTACGCGGCAACGGCCCAGACCCCTCGTGCCCGCGCCCTGCGAGACGTCGGGCGGTCATTGGCCGCGGGTCGTGGTTCGAGGCGGTCCAGGCGGTCAACCCATGTCTCCCGGCCGGCAACACCCCCGGCGATCGAGGATGCTCACACGGTAACGGGACGAATCAATACGTTTCCGATATCAAAACCCGGTTCCGGAACATCATGGGTGTTGGTAACGTGAATCACATCACTCGTTGAGATTCTCAACGATAGAGAATATCCTCTATTTCAGGAGCTCACCCGTGTCCAACTCGGTCAACATCAGCCCCGTCCGCGGCTTGCTCTTCAACCAGCGCTACAGCCGTGACCTGGCGGCCGTGATTTACGAGGGCCGTACCCTCAGCTACGACGAGTTCGCGGGTAACGTGCGCGAACTCGCGGCGAGCTTGGCGGCGTCGGGTGTGAGCGAAGGCGACCGCGTGGTCTACCTCGGCCTGAACTCCGAAATGTTCCTGCGCACCATGTTCGCCACCTGGTGGCTGGGCGGCGTGTTCGAGCCGCTCAACTTCCGTCTTGCCCCGCGCGAGGTCGGCGAGCTCCTGGTGCGGTCCGCACCGCGCGTGATGATTGTGGAGCCCGGTCACGCCCCGGTTGTCGACGCCGCTCTCGGCACCCTCGAGGGCTCCGGTCAGGACGGCGCGGGGTGGCCTTTTGAGACCGAGACCATCCTGATCGATGACGATCCCGCGGTGCCCCTCAATGACGGGCTCGAGATCGCGGAGCACTGGATTCCGCTGAGCGGTTTCGTGCAACGCGCGGAGGATACGGAACTCGGTGAGCCGGCCGAGACCACGGACGACACCCTGGCCATCCTGATGTTCACCTCCGGCACCACGGGCAAGCCCAAGGGCGTGCGGCTGAGTCACGGCAACATCTTCTGGAACGCGTTCAACGTTGATTCGCTGGTGGACACCCGCCGCCGGGACATCAATTACGCCGTGGCACCGCTGTTCCACATCGGCGCCTTGAACTCGTTCACGGTGCGAGCGCTGGTGCGCGGCAACACCACGGTGGTTCGGCGCGGGTTCGTGCCGTCCCAGGTGCTCGCGGACATCGAGAACTACGGCGTGAACAATGCCTTCTTCGTGCCGGCCATGCTTTTGTCTTTGACCCACGATCCCGAATTCAAAGGCGCGAAACTCGATTCCCTACGCGCCCTGATCTGCGCCGGGGCCCCGGTCCCGCCCGTCGTGATCTCACTCTTCGAGGCCAAGAACGTTCCCGTTCAGCAGGCGTGGGGTCTCACCGAAACCGCACCCTTCGCCACCTACCTGCCCACCGAACTCACCTACGAGAAGGCCGGTTCGGCGGGTATGCCCATGCTCTACACCGAGGTGCAGATCATGGATCCCGGCACGGGAGAGCCCGTTTCCGAACCGGATACGCGCGGCGAATTGTGGGTGCGCGGCCCCAACGTCACGAGCGGCTACTGGGAGGACGAGGGCGCCACCGCCGCAGCCTTCACGGACGGCTGGTTCCACACCGGCGACATCGGCTACCGGGATCCGGACGGCTATTACTACATCGTGGATCGCCTCAAGGACATGATCATTACCGGCGGTGAGAACGTGTACCCCGCGGAGATCGAACGCGTCCTGGCCGAGCACCCGGACATCTCCGACGCCGCCGTGGTGGGCGCTCCCGACGAGCAGTGGGGTGAGCGCATCGTGGCCGTCCTGCAACCGCAGCCCGGTCACGAGGTTCCCTCCATCGAGGAACTGCGACAGTTCTGCAGCGACCGCTTGGCCCGGTACAAGCTCCCTAAGGACCTCGTCGCCGTGGAAGAGGTGCCCCGCAACGGTTCCGGCAAGTTGGACAAGGTCGCCATCCGCCAGCTGGTCCGCGGCTGAGTAGCAATGACGACGCCGCTCCAAGACCCACGCAGCCCCGGGCAGTGACGCGCGGGACCAGCGTCCTGCCGAGCTGGTCGCTCACCGAGCGTTCGGCACGTAGGCCGCGAGCGGCGTCGTCGGCGGTAAAACCGAGGAACGAAACCCGCGACCCCGCGCCGCGACCTCACTAAGCTGAACCTATGCAGCCGAACACGGACATCACATTCCGCACCCGAAAATGGGTCAAGCCCGAAGATCTCAACGCCAACGGCACCCTGTTCGGTGGGTCGCTGTTGCGGTGGATCGACGAGGAAGCCGCGATCTACGCGATCGTCCAGCTGGGCAATCAGCGCGCAGTGACCAAGTACATGTCGGAGATTGAGTTCGTGGCCTCGGCGGTACAGGGCGACATCATCGAGATGGGTCTGACGGCCACCAAGTTCGGCCGCACGTCGCTGACCATGCGCGCGCAGGTGCGGAACATGATCACGCGGGAGCTGATCCTGAGCATCGACAAGATCGTGTTCGTGAACCTGGACAAGGACGGCAAACCCACCCCGCACGGCTACACCGAGATCACCTACGACCGCGACCGCATTCCCACCACGGCGGTACCGATCGTCAATCAGCTGCGTAGGCCCCAGCAATGAACCGGCTCAGCGCCCAGCGCCTGACGCCGAGCTGGGTTTATCACGGCGAGGGCCCGTGCTGGAGCCCCGAATGGGGCGGTCTGGCGTGGGTCGACATGCTCGCCGGGGACATTCTCACGTTCGGCCGGGATGAGCAGCCGCGCCGTCAGCACGTTGGAACCGTGGCGGCGTGCGTGCGTCCGCGCGTCAATGGCGGCCAGATCATCGCTGTGGAACGCGGGGTGCTCCTCACGGACGCCGCCGGTAATCCCGAACGCGAAGTCACCCTGTGGGAATCGCCGGAGATCCGCATGAATGAGGGCGGGGTCGCCCCGGACGGCACCTTCTACATCGGGTCCATGGCCTACGACCAGTCCGAGGGTTCCGCCACGCTCTACCGGGTCTCACCGGACCTGGAGTGGGAACCGGTGCTTGAGAACGTCACCATTTCCAACGGCATTGCGTGGTCCCCGGACGGCTCGCTCGCCTATTACAACGACACCCCCACCGGTGAGGTCTCGGTCTTCGACTGGTCCGCGGCGAACGGCCTGCACAATCGCCGCGCCTTCGTCACGCCGGTGGTCGACGACGACGCCGCGGCCGGCGCCTGGGACGCGGACGAGGAGTACGAGCCCGGCAGCGTGTCCGCCAACCCGGACGGGCTGACCGTGGATTCGGAAGGTGCCGTGTGGACCGCGCTCAACGGCGCCGGCCAGGTCCACCGCTACCTCCCGGACGGAACCCTGGACACCGTGGTGAGTGTGGGCGCCAAGCAGACCACGGCGTGCACGCTGGGCGGGCAGGATCTGCGGACCCTGTACATCACCACCTCGCGCGAGAACCTGCCGAACGATGTGCAGCCCACCGCCGGGTCCCTGTACTCGGTGAGGGTGGCGATTCCGGGCCTGCCCACGGCGAGGTTCGCGGGCTGACACAACCCGGCCGAGGCAGTCGAGCCGAGTCAACCTGGCCGACGCACGGCACCCGATGCACGACACCCGAAGCACGGCACCCGATGCCGGTAGCTGAGACCGAGTCGCGGTCGCAAAGTGTTATGTTCCGCGAGCCCCCGCGGGCCCCCGCGGGCCCGGACATAGGATGAACGTTCAACAGTTCGGCGCAGGCAATGGAGCAAGCGGAGGAATTCGATGGATACACCGGCCACGGACGACCAAGGTCAGAACAACCGTCGGGGGAGTGCCACCGGAATCCTTGAACCGGACCCCGGAATGCCTGCCAGCACGTGGCGGCTGCGCAGTGACGCGTGGGAGTACCTGCGGTTCGCCATGAAACGCATTGCGCTCGGCAACGAGGACAAAGAAGCCCTCGCCGCGGACAGCGAACTCCAGCGCTCACTGCGCGCCCTCGAAACCGTTGAAATGTACTGGGCCGGATTCGGCCAACGCTATGTCGCCTCCATCCGGGAAATGCTCGAACAGGGCGACTACCACATGGCGCTCGACCGGATCGGAAAGGTCGTGAACCGGCTCCGCGGTGACACCGTGCCGGACACGTCCCGCGATGACTTTGCCGACGATCCGGAGAACTCGGACCTTCCGATCGACACCGACCCGCGGCCCCGCTTCGAGGTGCTGATCGTGGACGAGAGCACCCAGGCGGACCGTGACGGTCTGCGCGCCGAAGGCCTGCGGTTGCGCTCCTCCGCCGACGATTTCATTTACGAGTACGTGATCGTGCCCTCCGCCGACGACGCCGTGGCGGCGGTCCTGACCAACCCCAACATTCTCGCGTGCGTGGTCCGCCCCGGATTCAGCGAGCGCACTCGCCAGCCGTTGAGCCGCGATCTCAAGAACTCGATTCGCATGGCTCGCGATCTGGTGAGCCCGGAATCAGCCTCCGCCCGCACTCCGCTCGCGTCCATTCAGCGGGTGCTCCGGTTGGCCGACACTCTGGCCGAGCTGCGCCCCGAGATGGACCTGTACCTGATGGCGGGCGCCCATATCGAAGGCCTGTCCGGTGCGCTGACCCACCGTTTCCGTCGCGTGTTCCGGCGCGAGGACAAGCTCGAGCTGCACCTCACCCTGTTGCGCCGGGTGTCCCACCTGTACGACACCCCGTTCTTTTCCGCGGTCCAGGAGCACGCGCGGCGTCCGGTGGGTGTCTTCCACGCGCTGCCCATTGCCCGCGGCGGTTCCGTGGTGGGTTCCAAGTGGATCAAGGACCTCGTGGACTTCTACGGGTTGAACCTCCTGCTGGCGGAAACCTCCGCGACCTCTGGCGGGCTGGACTCACTGCTGGCGCCGGTGCGCACGTTGAAGAAGGCTCAGGAACTCGCGGCCCGTGCGTACGGGGCCAAGCACACGTTCTTCGTGACCAACGGAACCTCGACCGCCAACAAGATCGTGCACCAAGCGCTGTTGTCACCCAATGACGTGGTGCTCGTGGACCGCAACTGTCACAAGTCCCACCATCACGCGGTGGTGCTCACCGGCGCTCGTCCCGCGTACCTGGAGGCATACCCGCGTAACGAATTCGCGTTCTACGGCGCTGTGCCGCTGTCCCGGATCAAGCAGTTGCTGCTGGACTACCGAGCCGCGGGTCGTCTGGACGAGGTCCAGCTGGTCACGCTCACCAACTGCACCTTTGACGGCATCGTCTATGACCCCGAGCGGGTCATGGCCGAATGCCTGGCCATCAAGCCGGACCTGGTCTTCCTGTGGGACGAGGCGTGGTTCGCGTTCGCGACCTTCCACCCCGTGACGCGACGTCGTACGGCCATGTGGGCTGCCTCGCACCTCAAGGAAAAGCTGGGGACCAGGGCGCACCAGATCGCCTACCGTGAGCAGCAGAAGCGTCTGTACGACGATCAGGGCAACCCCGCGCCGGACGAGGTGTGGTTGGAAGAGCGGCTCATCCCCGCTCCGGACGCCAAGATCCGCGTGTACGCGACCCAGTCCACGCACAAGACCCTCACTGCGCTGCGGCAGGGGTCCATGATTCACGTGCACGACGACGAGTGGGTGCGCGAAGCCGAGGAGCCGTTCCACGAGGCGTACATGACGCACACCTCCACCTCACCCAACTACCAGATCCTCACGTCCCTGGACATCGGGCGACGTCAGGTAGAGCTGGAGGGCTACGAGCTCGTGCAGCGGCAGCTGGATCTGGCCACGAGCCTGTCCCAGGCCATCGCGCGCCATCCGCTGTTGCGCCGGAGCTTCCGCGTGCTCACGGCCCACGACCTGGTGCCCAGCGAGAATCGCGAGGTGGGCCGGCCCATGCCGTTGCGCGACGGGTTGGCCAGTATGTGGAAGGCATGGACCACGGACGAGTTCGTGGTGGATCCCAGCCGTATCACCATCGAGATCAGTCGCACGGGCGTTGACGGTGACACGTTCAAGCACGACCTGCTCATGGATCGTTACGGCATTCAGGTGAACAAGACGAGCCGGAACACCGTGCTGTTCATGACCAACATCGGCACCTCGCGCAGCGCGATCGCGTACCTCGTGGAGGTGCTCGTGAAGCTCGCGCAGCGTTTCGAGGACGAGAACTCTCAGCTCGATCCCGAGCTCGCGGCCAAGGTCGACGACACCCCCATGCCGCCGCTTCCGGACTTCAGTTCGTTCGCTCCCGGGTACGCCACGGACGAGGAGCTCCCGGATGGAGATATGCGCGCCGCGTTCTTCAAGGGTCAGCGCCGCAAGTCCGTGGAACACGTTGCCCACGAAGAGCTGCGCGAGCGGGTGACCAACGGTGAAAAACCCGTCTCGGCCGGTTTCGTGACGCCCTATCCGCCCGGGTTTCCGGTTCTCGTGCCGGGGCAGGTCATCTCCCCGGACGTCCTGGACTTCATGGCCGTTCTGGACACCCGCGAGATCCACGGTTACGACCCGCGCAAGGGCTATCGCGTCCTGCGGGATTCCTGACCAGCACTTCGGGTACGACGCCGCGGGGCCCGTTGCCCCGCGGCGCTCACTTTCCCGTGCACGAACGGCGCGCACTCGCCGCTCCTGTTTCCGGGTCTTGTTCCCGTGCACGGACAGCACCCGGCTCGCCCCACGCGTTTCCCAGGCATGGTTCCTGCGGCTACTTCACTAGGGCAGCAGTCCCAGCTCGTCGTTGAGGTGCTGGACGTGGCGGTAGTAGTCCAGATTCTGCAGTCGGCTCGCGGCGGCAGCGTCCAGGATCACGGTGGCGTGGGGGTGCAGTTGCAGGACCGAGGCCGGACACGCGGACGAGACCGGCCCCTCCACGGCGGCCGCGACGGCGTCGGCCTTTGCCTCCCCCTGCGCCACGAGCACGGCGTGACGGCTGTCCAGAATGGTTCCGAGGCCCTGGGTGAGGCAGAGCTTGGGGACCGTCTCGTCCTCGCCGAAGAACCGGGCATTGTCCTCGCGGGTCTGCTGCGTCAACGCTTTGATGCGGGTGCGCGAGGCCAGCGACGAGGACGGCTCGTTGAAGCCGATGTGCCCGTTGGCACCGATCCCCAACAACTGAACGTCGATCCCACCGGCCAGGCGGATCGTTTCCTCGTAGGCGGCCGCGGCGTGGCGTAGCGCTCGGGGATCCGGGTCGGCGGCGTCGGGGGAGTGTAGGGAACGTGTGGGCAAATCCACGTGGTCGACGAACTCGTCACGAATGGTGGCCCTGTAGGACCGGGAGTCATACGGTTGTAGCCCCACGTACTCGTCGAGCGTGAACGCGGTGCACTGGGCGAAGGACAAACCGGACTCGCGATACCTGCGGATGAGGTACTGGTACACGGGCAGCGGGGAACTACCCGTCGCGAGCCCCAGTACACACGGCCCCTGCTCGATTCGGCTCGCAAAGATCTCTGCGGCAACCTGCCCGGTCTCCGCCACTGATTCGCACAGCACCAGTCGCACGGTTTCAGCCCTCCACGGCGTTGACGAACCACGAGGTGATCGTGGTCGGGTGAGCGATCGCGGTGCCTACCACCACGGCGTGAGCGCCGGCCGCGATGGCGGCGGATGCTTGGGGCGGCGTATGGATGCGTCCCTCCGCAATGATCGGCACGTCGATATCAGCCTGACTCATCGCCTCGAGAAGCTCAAGGTCCGGCCCATTCGTTTTGGGGCGTTCGCCCGTGTAGCCGGCGAGCGTGGTGCCCACCAGATCGGCACCAGCGGCGGAGGCCGCCAGCGCATCGTCCAAACTGCCGCAATCCGCCATGACCAGGGCATGGGTGTCGTGATGGAGCCGGTCAATCGTCTGCGCGAGCGTGAGCCCGTCGGGTCGAGGACGCCGCGTGCCGTCCAGGGCCACCACGTGAGCGCCCGCAAGCGCCACAGCGTAGGCGTGCTGATACGTGGGTGTGATGTACACACCGGTGTCTCCGTCCTTCCACAACCCGATGACGGGGACCTCCACGGCGGACCGCGCGGCGTGAATATCGGCGATGCCTTGGACGCGCACGGCCGCTGCACCGCCGCGCGCGGCGGATGCGGCCACCTGGGCCATGGTGCGAGGATCCCTCATGGGCTCACCGGGATAGGCCTGCACCGAGACGATCAGTCGCCCGGCCAGGGATTCGACAATCTGTTGTTGAGTAAACGCCATCACTTCTCCTCGACTTTGATGTCTGCTCCGTCCCACAGGCTTGCCGCCCCGATCAATGCGGCATCGGCACCCAGTTCAGCACGCTGCGGGGTCAGCCCACGCACGGCGGGGATCAGTTGGGCTGCAAAGGCTCGTTCCAGGTAGGGCCACCACAACTCGTCGGCGCTGACCAGGCCACCGCCCAGCACGACCACCTCCGGGGACAACACGTTGGCCATACCTCCCAGCGCGGACCCCAGTGCTCGGCCGGCTTTCGCGAAAGCTTCCCGGGCCGTGGTGTCCCCGGCGCGCGCCTCCTCCGCCAGCTCGGTAGTGGTCGACGACGCCGCTCGGCCACCCGCTCGTCGATACTCCTCCAACACAGCGGGGCCAGACGCAATGGCTTCGAGGTGGCCCATTCCGCCGCAGGGGCAGCGCAGGTCGGAGGCAAAACCGGATGGGATATGACCGAGGTGTCCTGCCGCCGAGTTCCGCCCGGTGACCAGATGACCATGGGAGATCAGACCCGCCCCGATCCCCGTTCCCGCAGCCACGAAGACCGAGTCGCTCGTGTCCGCGGAAGCACCCGACCGTGCCTCCCCGAGCGCGTGCGCATGCACGTCATTGACCGCGCGGACGGGCAGTCGAGTCCGATGCTGCAGCTCGGCGATGAGGTTGGTGCCGGTCCACCCCGGAAGGGCGTCGGTCGCGGAGACAACCACACCGTTTCGCGGATCGATCACGCCGGCCGATCCCACACCCACGGCCTGCGGAATCCGGCCATGTTCAGTTGCCGTGGCCATGGTCAGACCTACCAGTTCGGCCACTGCGTCGAGCACGGCGTGTGCCCCGAGTCGGGCCGGTGTGGGGGCCGAACGCACGTGGGTGACCTCGGCCCCTTCCACTACTCCGGAACGGATCTTGGTGCCCCCCAGATCCACGGCGATGACCGGTGTGGAACTCACAAGAGCTCTTCGGTCGTCACGATCTCACGAACCGCCTCGGTCTCGTCCTCGTCCAACTGGACCAGCGGCTCGGACATGCGGTTCGACTCGATGATTCCCATGAGCTGCAAGGCGGTCTTGAAACCACCCAGGCCGGCAGCACCCGCGGAAACGCGGCCGGGAGTGGCCGCAAGGACAATGCGGAACAGCCGAGCCAGCCGATCCTGCTCGGAAGCGACCGTGGCCCAATCACCGGCCTGAGCGGCGTCGAACATCCGGACATAACCGGCCGGGTCAACGTTTCCCAGGCCGGGAACGACGCCCGCGGCGCCACCCAGCAGCGCGCCGTCGGCGACCACCTCGTGACCCGTGAACGCCGCGAACTCCGGAAGGCCCTTGGTATCCAGGAGCAGCTGGCGAAACGAAATGTCGTCACCGGAGGAGTCCTTCACGCCGGCCAGAACGCCGTCGTGGGCGAGTCGGATGGCGACGTCCAACGGGAGCTTCTGGTGGGTGCGGACAGGGATGTCGTAGGCGAACACCGGCACGTCCACGTGCTCGGCGACCGCGCGGAAGTGGTGCTCGATCTCGGCGGAGTCGGACAACGCGTAGTAGGGCGTGGTGACAACGGCCGCGTCACCACCGATGGCCAGGACGCGGTCTGCTTCGTCTAGGACACGCGCGGTGGACTGTTCGTTGAGGCCCACCATCACGGGTACTCGACCGGCCGTCGCCTCAATGGTTGCGGCCAGGACCCGATCGCGCTCCGCGGAGGTCAGGTACGGGGTTTCGCCGGAAGAACCCAGGGCGAAAATCCCGTGCACGCCTCCGTCGATCAGGTGATTGACGAGACGGTTGAGGCTGTCGAGGTCCAACTCACCGCCTACGGTACGAGGGGTGAGGAGGGGCGGGACGATTCCACGAAATGCAGTCATGATGACTCCTTTACTTGACGGTGTCGTTGGGCGACGTGGTGACCAGCGGGGTGCCTGCGGGTGCCACGGGTGATGAGGTGCGACGGACGTACTCCGAGTTCTTGCCGTAGATCGTCAGGGGCACCACGTCGTGGGGATTCTTGCCCAGCAGCGCGCCTGCAATCGCGGAGATGAGGTAGCCGAAGAGCACGGCACCCACGAAGGCCGCTGCGGACACTGCGAACGGCGTGAACGTGGTGTTCTGTTGAACCCAGAACGCCGTGGCCGCGCCCAGAATCAGGCCGCCGATCACGCCCACGGTATTGGCCCGTTTGGTGAAGATCCCCAGAGCGAATACGCCGGCCAGCGGCACACCGAACAGACCGGTGATGCTCAGGAACAAGTTCCAGGTCTCGGCCTGATCGGTGGCGGAGAGATACAGGGCAACTGCTACGGAGAAAGCGCCGGCGACGATGATGACCATGCGGGCGAAACCCACGCCCTTCCTGGCCTGGCCGTCCTTGCGGGGGAAGAACCGGTCCCGCAGGTCCACGGTCACGCACGCGGAGATCGAGTTGAGGCTCGATGAAATGGTCGACTGGGCGGCCGCGAAAATGGCCGCAATCAAGATGCCGGCCACGCCCACGGGGAGTGCGGTCACCACGAAGTACGGAACCAAGGCCGAGGTGTTGAAGTTCTCGGGGAGATTGCCGGAATGCTGGTAGTAGCTGTAGAGCACCGTGCCTATTCCGTAGAAGAGAGGAATGGTCAGGAGCGCCAGGAAACCGTTGACCAGCAAGGATCGGGCGGTCTGCTTGAGCGAGGTGGTGGTCTGATAGCGCTGCACCACGTCCTGGCTCGCCGTGTACTGATGCAGGTTGTTGAACACCGAACCCAGGAAGATGATCGGGATGGCGGCCGCAGCGCCACCGATCTGCCAATTCTTGGCGGTGATGAACTTGTCGTCATTGACGGCATCCGTGACCACGGTGCCCAGGCCACCGTTGATGGCGGCGATACCGAAAACCAGGATGAGCACCGCGCCCAGGAGCAGGATGATTCCCTGGACCACGTCCGACCAGATCACGCCCTCAATGCCGCCCAGGAACGTGTAGATGATCGACAGCACGCCAACCGCTGCTGCGACCACAGCGGGATTGATGTCCGTGACCGAGCTGATGGCCAGGGTGGGCAGATAGATCACGATCGCCACTCGACCCACGTGGAACAGCACGAACAGCACCGAGCCGATGACCCGGATGCTCGGCCCGAACCGTTCCTCCAGGTATTCGTACGCCGTGGTGACGTTGAGTTTGCGGAAGAACGGAATGTAGAACCAGATCAGCAACGGGATGATGGCGAAAATCGCCACGTTTCCTGCTGCATAGGACCAGTCCGTCAGGAAGGCCTGTTCCGGCGTGGACATGTAGGTGATGGCCGACAAGGTGGTCGCGTAAATGCTGAAGCCAGCCGCCCAGGCCGGAATTCGACCGTTGGCGGTGAAGAACGAGTCAGTGCCCGTACTCGCCTTGCGGGTGAACCACACACCGATGGCCAACGTGCCCAGCAGGTAGACGATGATGACGGCCCAGTTGAGTCCGCCGAGTCCAGGCGTTTCCATGAGAATCCTCCTCGTGAGGCGCGGGGATCAACCCCTTCACAACGCGGGTGATCCTCGATGATCAATTGGACGTAGGACGTCCTACGTCTAGAATGTACTTGTTTGTGGGGTAGCGCACAAGAGATCGCCGGGCTGGTTTTGGGAGAACGTTGTGACAAAGCAGGTCAGAGCCGGAAGCGTTACCTCACAAAAACTTGAGGCACCATACATTGAGACCCAACCCGGCCTGACGACCGAAGGAGAATGCACTCATGAGTGAACTCGCTGCCCCTGCGCGCGGTCGTCACACCATGGACCAATTGCAGCAGCGCATCACGGACTTGATCCTGGAGCGCGGTCTGAAGGTCGGGGATCCGGTGCCGCCGGAATCCGAGCTGCGCGAGATCTTCGGTGTTTCGCGAAATTCTCTGCGGGAGGCACTCAAGATGTTGCAGGCGGTCGGGATCGTGGAGATCCGACACGGTTACGGCACGTTCGTTGCGGGGCACCCTCTCGCGGCACTGGGGCGGACCCTCGAATTCCGGGCCCGCTTGTCCCTGCAGAGTTCGGGTGTGGCCGCGCAGGAATTGGTGGACGTGCGCGAAGCTCTCGAGTGCGGTCTGGTCGGGCGCGCCATCGAGGCCATGGATCCCGAACGCCTGGAACGGTTGGATGCCATCGTCTCCGCGATGGAAGCGCGGGCGGAACGCGGGGAGACGGTTCGGGTCGAGGACAAAGATTTTCACCGGGTCCTGTTCGAACCCATCGACAACGCGATCCTGGCCGAACTGCTCACCACGTTCTGGCAGGTCTACAGCGGCATCCACCAGAGCGTGGAGACGCCCACGGGGGAGACCACGGAACATGTCACGGACACGGCCGCCGCTCACCGAGCAATTCTTGACGCCGTGAGGGCGGGCGATTCCGCAGCGGCCGCCCGATTGCTCAGCGGCCATTTCGTGGGCATCAGGCGATTGATCGAACGAGCAACCGAAGAATCGCGGCCGGGAACAGGCACGCTTGAAGTGGTCGAGTCATGACCCGCACCCTGCTCCACAACGCCCACCTGGTCACCGATCGCCGGATCATCCGGGACGGTTGGTTGTTGCTCAATGACGGCCTGATCGGGGACCAGGGCACTGGAGATTCCTGGCGCTCGCGATTGGCCAGTGATCAAGCAGGGCCGGGCCGATCAGACCTGGCTCAAACACGCGTCAATGAACAAACGCAAGTGGTTGATCTGAGGGGTGCGTGGCTGACCCCCGGGTTCGTGGACATCCACTGCCACGGGGCGGGCGGCTACGCGTTCGATGATGGTCCCGAGGCCGCGCTCCAGGCCTTGGAAGTTCATCGACACCACGGCACTACGTCCTCCCTGCTCTCCTTCGTCACGGATGCCGTCCCCGCCATGGCCGAGCGGCTGGCATGGGCCGCAGAGCTTACGCGTGAAAATCCTGCGGTGCTCGGTTCGCACGCGGAGGGCCCTTTCCTCGATCGGGGTCATCGGGGCGCGCACGCTGAAGAACTGCTGGTCACGCCCACTCCCGAAGCAGTCGGTCGGCTGATCGACGCCGCGGCTGGAACGCTCCGGCAGCTCACTCTGGCACCCGAGCTTCCCAGCGCCACCGAGGCCATCGCGCAATTGCGCGAAGCGGGCGCCACCATAGCGATCGGCCACACGGACGCCACGTACGACGACGCTCTACGGGCCTTCCGCGCCGGCGCCGGCATCCTGACCCACGCCTTCAATGCGATGAACCCGCTGCATCACCGCAGGCCCGGCCCCGTGGTTGCCGCACTCGAATGCCCGGACGTCGCCCTCGAGGTGATTTGCGACGGCGTCCACGTGCACCCCGGGGTCATCGCCATGCTGTTCGCCTCGGCGCCGGAACGCACAGCGCTCATTACGGATGCCATGTCCGCCGCGTGCATGCACGACGGTTCCTACACCCTCGGTGCACTACCCGTCACCGTGACCGACGGGGTGGCCCGGTTGACCGAGGGGAACACGATCGCCGGTTCCACCCTGACCATGGACCAAGCCGTCAAACGGGCGGTGGAAGATGTCGGACTATCTGTGGAGCAGGCCGTTTACGCGGCCACACAGGCACCGCTCCAGGCAATCGGTGCTGGAGATGACCGCGGTCGTCTGGCCCCCGGTCTCCGCGCGGACCTCGTGGTACTGGATTCGGAACTCACCGTTGCCGGCGTCTACGTGGCCGGCGAAACAATCCGCTGAAACTCCTCAGGATTGTCTTTCGCACGAGCTACCATCTCGGCAGGAGGCCCGATGAGTACCGCACCCGGGACGACCGGCGATGTCGTCACCAAATCAATCCGCCTGTTGGCCACGCAGGGTTACCACGCGACCACCGTGGATCAGTTAGCGCAGGCCACCGGTGTCAGCCGCGCCACGTTCTTCCGCAAGTACGGGTCCAAGGAGGACATCGTCTTCGCGGATCACGCTTCCAACCTCGAACGCCTTGAACAGCTGCTGAGCCGCCCCAACCTCACCCCGCAAGCGGGACTGGCCGAGGGTGTGCAGCTGGTGTTCCGACACAATCTGGATCATGCGGACCGAGCCATTGCTCGCCATCACCTATTGCAGCAAGTGGAAAGCCTTCGAGACAGGGAACTTGCTACATCGCATCGCTACGAGCGGCTCTTCCAGGGGTTCTTGCGCAGGGTGCTCCCCGAGAACGTGGATCAGCGGGTCACCGCGGTGTCCATGGCATCGGCCACCGTGGCTGTGCACAACGCCTATCTACGCACGTGGTTGAGGGATCCTCGTGCCAACGGCGGTGAGCAACTGGCGGCGGGTCTCAATCAGCGGATCGGTTGGCTGTGCACGGTCTTCGGTCTCTCAGCGGGTCCTGGGCGGATTGCGTCCGTGCCCCGCCAACCCGAGCAGGCGGCGTCGTCCTCGCCGGTCGTGGTGGTGCTCCAAGAAGGTGCCGATCCGCGGGCGGCAGCGGAGCAAGCGGCGCGGTCGGTCTACGACGCCCTGGTCGCAGCCCAGGGTCAGTCGAACTCGCGCTCCGAGACCAACACACCGTAGATCAGTTCGTCGCGCCATTCGCCCAGCTGGAAGTGGCTTTCGCGGAGAGTGGCCTCGTGCCGCATGCCGATGCGCTCGCACACCTTGGCGGACGCCACATTGAGGCTGTCCAGGCGGGCGAACACGCGGTGGGCACCCAGTTTTTGGAAGGCAGCGTCAACGGCGGCGTACGCGGCTTCTGCGGCGTAGCCCTTGCCCGTGTGATCCGGGTGCAGCGCCCAGCCGATCTCGACCTGGGAGGCCTCGGCGTCCGCGAGCGTCAGGACGATCTCGCCGGCCAGCTCATCCGAGTCGTGCGGGGACACGGCAAAGCGGAACTGATCCCCGTCCTCCGCCCAGCGGCGTTCTCCCATGTGGTCCTTGACCATGCCTATGACATCGTCCATGTCCCTCGGTCCACGCCACGCGTGCACGGCGTAATCCTCGCGGGACTGGTAGGAGTACATCGGCTCAATATCTGCCTCGGTGAGCCGGCGGAAAGTCAGGCGCTGTGAGCGCAAGGGCAGCACGTTTTTCATCCCGTTCAGCCTATCGACGCGATGCCCCGGAAAGCCGCCCCGAATGACACGCAATATCTTGACGTGAGACGCAGTCTCAGGGCAATCTGGGGGATGATGATGTGGCACGGGCCACAACCCCCTCAGTACTCAGGAGTTCAGCGTGACCGAGTCCAAGTTCCCCTCCACCGTGACCATCACCGTGGATTATCCGGTCCTCCCCGGGCGCGAGCGCCCGATTGCCCTGGTCAGCCTGGATTCTACGGCGTCTAACGGGCTCATCATCTGGGGTTCTGAGGCGGTTCAGCAGTTGCGCCGCGACCTCACCGCGATCGACACCTCCGCGGTCGAGGCAGTGGTCGTCACGGGCAACACCAAGTCCTTCGGCGCGGGAGCCAATCTGAAGGAGATTCGTTACGCCCAGTTGCAGGATGCGTCGGAAGATTACGTGTGGGCCGGGCACGAGACCTTCGCCGTGCTCGCGGATATGCCGGTGCCCACCTTTTCGCTGGTCACGGGGATGGCCCTGGGCGGCGGCATGGAACTTGCGCTGCACTCGGATTACCGCCTGGTCACCTCGGGCAAGGCGCAGCTGGGCCTGCCCGAGTGCCACCTCGGTTTCTTCCCCGGTTGGGGCGGCGTCTACCTGCTGCCGCACCTGGTCGGCGCCAAGGCCGCGCTGGACGTGATCGTCACCGATTCCATGCGCGGTCGGAACCTCAAGCCCCAGCAGGCCCTCGAGATCGGCATGGTGGACGCCGTTCTGGACGCAGCTCCCGGTACGCCCGAGTGGGATCAGCAGTGGCAGCAGTGGGTTGTCGAGGCACTCGAGGGCCAGCACGAGCCGCGCAAGACCTCGGATGATCACGCCGCCTGGCAGGAGGCCGTCGACGCAGCCCGGGCGAAGGCCGAGCGCGCCTGGCACGGTGCCGCACCCGGGCCGGTGGCGGCCATTGATCTGGTCGGCCGCGCTCGCACGGATTCTCGGCACGCCAACGCGGCCGCTGCGGTCCAGTTGTTCTCCACCGTGGTCCAGAGTGACGCCGCCAAGGCGTCCCTCTACGCATTCGAACTGGTCACCGCCCGACGCCGCGAGGCCGCCAACGTGCCGGACGCCCCCGTGCGCCCCATTCGCAAGGCCGCGGTCATCGGAGCGGGACTGATGGCGGGTCAGCTCGCGAGCTTGATCGCTCAGGGCGCCCAGATCCCCGTGGTGATGACCGACCTGGACGACGAGCGCCTGGCCACCGGCGTGCAGCGCACCCGCGATCGCTTCACGGCCCAGGCCGAGAAGGGTCGCATGAGCCCGGAGCAGGCCGAGAAACTGGGTTCCCTGATTACCGGAGCCAAGTCCCCTGAGGATCTCGCGGACGCGGACTTCGTCATCGAGGCCGTCTTCGAGGAGCTCGAGGTCAAGAAGAAGGTCTTCGCCCAGTGGGAGCCGGTGCTGCGCGATGACGCGATCCTGGCCACCAACACCTCATCCCTGTCCGTCACCGCGATGGGTGAAGACCTGAAGCACCCCGAACGACTCGTGGGTTTCCACGTGTTCAACCCGGTGGAGGTCACCCCGCTGCTCGAGATCGTGGCCGCAGAATCCACCGATGATTCCACCCTTGCCACCGCCTTCGACCTCGCCGCCAAATTGCGCCGGATCGCGGTGCTCGTCAAGGACGCCCCGAGCTTCGTGGTCAACCGCGTGCTGACCCGCATGTACGACGAGATCGGCCGCGCCATCGACGCCGGCGGTGACCCCAAGACCGTGGACCACGCACTGGCTCCCATGGGTCTCCCCATGACACCGCTCCAGCTGCTGGACTTCGTGGGCCCCGCGGTACTCGTGCACATCACCCACACGATGCACGATGCCTACCCCGACCGCTTCACCCTGTCCCCGTGGCTGGACGCCGTGGCCGAAGCGGGCCTCAGCAACGTGCTCCCCAAGCGCGGCGAAGAGTCCGACACCTACCTCACACCGCAGGCCGAACAGGCCAGGGAACGTACGCAAGGTGAGCGGGCGGCGTCGTCGGCGGGGGACGACGGCGCCAACGGCCAGTTGCTCACGCGCGTCCAGGACGCGCTCGCGGACGAGATCGGGCACATGCTCGACGAGGGCGTGGTGGCCTCGGCGCGAGACGTGGACCTGTGCATGATCCTGGGTGCCAACTACCCGTTCCACCTGGGCGGCATCACCCCATACCTGGATCGTTGCGGCGCTTCCGAGCGCGTGCGCGGCCAGCGCTTCGACGCGGCCCAGAACTGACTCACCCCACCGAGAACCACTGAGAATTCACGAAAGAGATCACACCATGACGCAGCAGCCCGCCACCGATCAGGACCTGTTCCCGCAGGGCACGGTCGAGCCCGAATACTCACTCAATGACGTGCTCGATACCGATGCCGCGGGTGTCTACGCGGACGTCACCGACGAGGACCGCGCCCACTGGATGCGCGCCCGCGCGTTCGTGCAGGACGAGCTGCTGGGTGTGATCCACGAGCACTGGGATCGCGGCGAGTACCCGCTGGATCTAGTTGCCCGCATGGGCGAGCTGGACCTGCTGCGCGACGGCGTGGACGTGACCGGTTACGCACCCATGTCCAAAATGGCGGCGGGCCTGGTGACCATGGAACTCTCGCGCGGTGACGGCTCCATCTCCACTGTCAGTGGTGTGCAGGGCGGGTTGGCCATGCGCTCGATCGCCATGTGTGGCAGTGATGAGCAGCGGGAGCGCTGGCTGCCCGATATGGCCTCCGGCAAACTGTTGGGCTCCTTCGCGCTCACCGAACCCACTCACGGCTCCGACTCGATCGGCTTGGAAACCCGGGCCACACCCACCGAGGGCGGTTTCATCCTCAACGGTGAGAAGAAGTGGATCGGCAACGGCTCGATGGGCGGCATCACCGTGGTGTGGGCCCGCAATGATGTCACCAACGCGGTGCAGGGTTTCGTGGTTCCACAGGAGTCCGAGGGTTACAGCGGCACAACCATTCGCGGCAAGCTGGCCCTGCGCGCCATCCACCAGGCTCATATCCGCATGGAGAACGTGTTCGTTCCCACCGAGAACGTGTTGCCGGGCGCCGGTTCCTTCCGCGATACCGCTTCCGTGCTGTTTGCGACGCGCATCGGGGTGGCCTGGGCCGCCGTCGGGCAGGCCGTGGCCTGCTACGACACCGCCGTGCAGTACGCGGCGCAGCGTGAGCAGTTCGGCCGTCCGCTGGCGGCGTCGCAGATTGTGCAGGAACGCTTGGCGCGCATGCTCAGCGAGCTGACGTCCATGCAGACGCTCGTGATGGCCATGGCCCGCAAGGAAGAAGCCGGCACGCTGACCGGCCCCCAGGCCTCGCTGGCCAAGTACACCGCGACCCGAACCGCCCGCCGTGTTGCGGCCAATGCGCGAGACCTTTTGGGTGGCAACGGCATTCTGGTGGAAAATCGTGTTGCGCGTCACTTTGCAGACGTCGAGGCCCTGCACACCTATGAGGGCACCGAAACGGTCCAGGCGCTCATCATCGGCAAGTCCATCACCGGTTTCTCGGCCTACAACTGAGCCACCGATTACAGGAGCACCCATGTACGCGAACGCACAGCCCCTGTCCCCATTGCGATTCATCGAGCGCAGCGCGGAAGTCTTCCCCGAGCGAGAAGCCATCGTCTACGGCAGCCAGTCGTGGACGTACAAGGAGTTCGAGCGGGACGTCCGGCGGTTCGCCACGGCGCTCTTACCGCACCTTCCGTCGGCTTCCGCTTCGAATGACGACGCCGCTGCGTCCGGTGACGTTGCCGGCACGGGTGGATCGGGCGGTGCGGCAGCTTCCCATGAAGACGCGGCACAAGGTGAGGCTGAGAGCGGGGAGTACCTGGGTGCGGAACAACTGACGCGGTCCCTGCCCACGGTGGCCGTGATCGCACCCAATCTGCCGGCGCTGCTACTGGCCCACTACGCGGTCCCCGCCGCGGGTGCTGTCCTGGTCCCGTTGAACCCGCGGCTGTCCACGCGCGAGTTGGATTACATCCTGGACCACAGTGAGGCCAGCGTGGTCATCGCGGACTCCTCTGTGCTGGACACCGTAGTCTCCGCGCTCGACGGCAAAGAGGGCGTCACGCTGGTCCAGCTCCCCGATGAGCAGGCCGGTATCGAACCCGTGCGGGACCACTCTTATGGCGAAATCCCCACGTTCGACGAGTTCATCGATGTGGAACCCCTGGAAGTGGGCGAAGCGGCGTCGTCGAGCGAACGAGGCGTGAGCTACAAGGTGGCTGACGAGAATTCGCCCATCACCCTGAACTACACGTCCGGGACGACCGGGCGGCCCAAGGGTGTGCTGTACGGGCACCGCGGGGCGTACCTGAACAGCTTGGGCGAGGTGTTCCACAACGGGTTCGACGGTGCGACTCGCTACCTGTGGACGCTGCCGATGTTCCACTGCAACGGCTGGTGCACCACGTGGGCGGTGACTGCGGCCGGCGGTACTCACGTGTGTTTGCGTGCAGTGCGGCCGGATGCCATCTGGGACGCTTTCGACAACCAGGGCATCACTCACTTGTGCGGCGCACCTGCGGTGTGCTCGATCATCGTGGACGCGGATGAGGCACACGCATTGGACAAGCCCATCCGCATCACCACGGCGGGAGCTCCGCCGGCACCGAGCATCATCGAACGACTGGAGGACGCCGGATTCGGGATCGTGCACGTATACGGGCTCACTGAGGTGTTCGGTCCCATCACCATTTGCGAGCCGCAAGAGGAGTGGAAGGAACTCTCTCCGCGGGAGCGCGCTCAGCAAATGTCCCGCCAGGGAGTGGGCATGGTGCAGGCGGAATCCGCACGCATCGTGGATACCGAGATGAACGATGTCCCGGCTGACGGCGAGACCCTGGGTGAAGTGGTGCTGCGCGGTAACAACGTGATGATCGGGTACTACAAGGACACCGAGGCCACTGAGACAGCTTTCTTCGGCGGTTGGTTCCACACCGGTGACTTGGGAGTGATGCACCCCAACGGCTACATCCAGCTGCGCGACCGCGCCAAGGACATCATCATTTCCGGCGGTGAGAACATCTCCTCCATCGAGGTGGAGCAGGCCCTGTACTCACACCCGGAGGTCCTCGACGTGGCTGTGATCGGCGTTCCCCATGAGAAGTGGGGCGAACGGCCGGTGGCGCACGTGGTGCGTTCGGCGGGTTCATCGGTGACCGCAGAAGAGCTGCGCGAGCACGTCCGTGAACGGCTGAGTGGTTTCAAGGTGCCGGACACCGTGACCTTCAGTGATGAACTACCGCGCACGGCCACGGGCAAGGTGCGGAAGAACCTGTTGCGCGAGTAGTGCCGCCACTCTGGCTGAGCATTCTCAGTACTGGCTTCTTGGGGCCAGAGCGCTGCAATTAGGGCGGCCAGACCACGGACCTAGTGACCCACGCCACTTATAACACAGAGTGCGGCCACCGCTTTGCGCGGTGGCCGCACTCTGTGTAAAGTATTTCGAGTCGCCGCAAGGACGGACAAGCGAGAGATCGCCTTCCCGGTACCGCCGACAGCCCCATCCACCTCCTGAGCCTCGCTCAGTCGTGAACGAGAGTTTGCGAAAAGGTAAACGGATGGATAAGCTGAAGAGGTTGCCGCAAGGGAAAGCGATAGAGCTTCCGAAATCAGCGGCAAGACCAACCGACAAAAAGACCCTCGGGTTTCTTGTGTGGTTTGTTGTTTGTCAACTCAATAGTGTGCCTAGTTTGTTGATACCGAAAAGTATTTGTATTTTTTGGT